>CAXNDY010000025.1:0-8647 GCA_964201095.1 Saccharofermentanales bacterium | reverse complement strand
CCACGCTCTTCAACGCGCCGAAGCGGACGCGAAGACGGCGTCCTTCCTCGTCGACGCCCTCGTCCGCATCGGGGAGGGTCGATGCGCTGCCCTCCTCTTCCCCCTCCTCCTCCGGTTGCGGCGCCCTGCGGCGCTTCAACTCGCTGACGGAGATCTTGGAGGGGGCCTTGGCGGACCCGTCGAATCGATAGGGTTTTTCGGACGATGTGGCTGGAGCGGTCGTCGACACGGAAGACGATGCGGCTGTTGACGAGGGCGAAGACGCGGCTTCGGAAGAGGGAAGCGCATCCGGGAGGGATGGGGTCTGGAGTAGGTAGTCCACGTCGGCGCGCGTGACGCGTCGTGGGATCCAGACGCCTCGCGATCCGACCTCCGGACGCCGGGATCCAACGGTTTCGGACTCCTCGAGGCCGATCAGTCGTGCGATGCCGTTGGGATGGACCGCGGAGAAGGCCATCAGCAGCCACTCGAACATGCACTTCGCCGACAGCACGCGGAAGGGCGGCACCGTGCCGTCGGGCTTGGCGAAGGCGTCTTCCACGATGCGCGTGAAGCGCTCGTCGGGACCTTCGGGTTTCGATTGCGTGCTGGCCACGAGAAAGAGCCGGTCCTCGGCCCGGGTCATCGCGACATAGAGGAGGCGCATCTCCTCGGCGAGCATCGCCCGGCGGGACTTCTCCCACAGGGCGATCTTGAGGTGGGATGGATAGACCGCGCGCAGGGACCGGTCCACGACGTCGGGGCCGATGCCGAGTGCTTCGGAGACGAGTACCCGGTCCTTCGTCTCGCTCAGGTTGAAGACGCGGCCGAGCCCGACGAGGAAGACGACCGGGTATTCGAGTCCTTTGCTCCGGTGCATGGTGAGCACATGGACGGCGTCCCGCCCGCCCGGACGCGCGCCGCGCACGACTTCGGCGCCGCCCTGTTCGCGCATGCGCTCGATGTAGCGTGCGAAGCCGTACAGCCCCCTCAGGCGCGTCGACTCGAAGGCGCGCGCCCACTCGTGGAAGGTGCGCAGGTCCGCCACGCGAGCGGGCCCGTCGGACAGGCGAGCGACACGGTCGAGATAGCCCGTGGAGAGGTAGACATGACCGATCAGCGCGTCGAGCCCGCTGTGGACGGCCCGTTCGCGAAGTTCCCCGACCCAGGCGAGGAAACGGGACGCCTTCCCGCGGAGTTCCGGGGAGACGCCGCGCTCGACGAAGGAATCGAGCGTTTCGTGGAAGAAGGAAGACCGAGTGCCTTTGCCGCTCCCCTGGACCCGGACCGCCAGCATCTCCTCCTCGGTAAAAGTCTCCGGATAGAGGGAGGACTGCATCACGGCGGCAAGGGGGATGTCCTGACGCGGGTTGTCGAGCAGATGGACCAGCGCCTCCATGGTGCGCAGTTCGAGACTCGCGAGGAATTCGCCCGCAGGGTCCTCCTCGACCGGAATGCCCTGCTGCGAGAGGACCTGGCCCAGGACGGCCGCGACGGTGCGCGTGCGGGACAGCACGGCGATTCCGTCGTACACGGTCTCCCTGCCCTGTCCCCTCGCCTCGTCGGCCAGCTGGCGGATGCGGCCCGCGACCCACATCGCCTCCAGGGTCTGCTTGTCGACCTCTTCCGGTTTCAGTGCGTCGACCCATCCATCCGTCCCGCCGGCCCGTCCAGCCTCCTCGCTCGACTCGGAATCGGAAGCGGACTCGACCTCGCTCCCGTTTTCGGCTTCGGCCTCACGATCTTCGTCTCCCCGCTCCTCAGCGGAAAGGGACGCCTCGATTCCATCACTGTCGAAACCCGGAGGACGCACGTCGACCAGAACCAGCTCGACCGGCGCGCCGCCGCCTTCACCCGCCTCCCGGTTCGCGACCAGGGCCTGGGTCCCATCGTATGCGACCTCGCCGGCTTCGAGGCTCATGATGCGCTCGAACACGAGGTTGGTTGCGGCGAGAATATTCGGGAGGCTGCGGAAATTGCGGTTCAATTCCCGCAGCACGCCGTTCGGAAGCACCGAGTCTTCCATGCCTGCGGGGACGTCCCGGGCGTATTCTGCAGCCTTGCGCTGGAAGATCTCCGGACGCGCGTGGCGGAAGCGGTAGATGCTCTGCTTGACGTCGCCCACGAGGAACAGGTTGCCGCGCGCCAACCGTTGGACGATGGCTTCCTGGATGCCGCTCGTATCCTGGTATTCGTCGATGTAGATCTCCTTGAACCGTGTGCGGTAGGCTCCCTCTGAGCCCTCCCGGTCCAGGGCCGCAAGCGCGAGGTGCTCGAAGTCGCTGAAGTCGACCACCCCGGCTCCACGCTTGAGGACGGCGTACTCGTCGTCCAGGTCGAGGACGAGATGGAAGAGGGCTTCGCACAGGGGTACGGTCGGGGCCATCCCGGACCCGATGACGGCAGCCGGGGCATGGAACAGGTAGCGGGTGTTCGCCGTGAACTTCTTCCGGTTGGAACTGGAGCCGAGCGCGCCGTTCAGGAGGTGCACGGGCTCGGCCACCCGCTCGATGAAGGCGTCGAGGAAGGCCAGGCGCTCGGGCGGGGCGGTCTTGAGACGGCTGGGAAGCTTCACGATCGGAATGCGCCGTCCGGCCTCGTATACCTGGTCCCAGAGCCCCGGGTCCGTCGCTCCGGATTCGAGTCCATCCCCGTCCAGCAGGTCGCGGATCTCCTCCAGGATCTGCAGCGTCGTATGGAGGTTGTCGTTCCAGACCCAGTCCTTCTTCGGATCGGCGACGAAGGTCAGATCCGAAGCCAGCGCATCATAGAGCGTCGGGAAAGCCTCGGCGGCGCGGTCGAGAAGGACCTTCAGCTGTACGAGCAGGACCCGGGCGTGCTCCGAACCTCCGAAATCCGCCACGGCGATACGAAGAGCCTCGACTTCGCGGTCGACCCACGACCGGTAATCGGGCATGCTCCGCAGGAAGCCGTGAAGACCGAGAGCGAGGCTCCGCACGGGCGCATCCCCGCGGTGGTCCCCGTAGGCGTCGACCAGATCGAGGAAGGGGTCCGTTCCGACATCGACACCGTTTTCGATGGAGAGTTCGGAGGCGACATAACGGGCCGACAGCACGCGGTCCAGCGCCTCGAGACGGAGGATCTCCGCCTCGGCCGCATCGGCCACGCGGAATCCGGGTTCGAGCAGCGGCTTCCCCTGTGCGTCGACGGCCTGATACGAAGCGTTGCGCAGCACGTCGAGACAGAAGCCGTGGATCGTCGAAATGGCGGCATGGGGCAGAAGAGCCGCCTGACGGCGCAGCCGGCGCGCTTCCTCCCGGGGAGCGGCGTCCGCCGCCGCCCGGAGCTTGTCCACGATCTTCCGGCGCATGTTCGCTGCCGCGGCCTCCGTGAAGGTCATCACGAGGATGTCGCCGACATCGATGTGGCCCAGGGCGACCCGTTCCACGATGCGATCGGTCATCACCTGGGTCTTGCCGGAGCCGGCCGCGGCCGAAACGAGGACGTTGGACACCGCGGAACGGAGCAGCGCCTCCTGCTGCGGAGTCGGTCGGAATTCCTTCGACGGCGTCATGGCCGGGCCTGCCTTTCCGCTTCATCGTGGAGCGCGGCGATGAATCGGGACTTCTTCTCCTTCGTATGCCCCGAGCCCTTCCCTCCCAGCGGCTGGACGTCGGCGCACTCGGTCCCGGAGATCCTTCGGCACACCCCGCGGTAGTCGCACCATGTGCAGGGAGACTTCGCCGAGCCCGTTCGCATCGGCCGCACGTCGAATCGTCCCCCGAAGAGGTCGCCGCAGACCGCCTGCATCCGTCGTTCCGTATGGGCGACGGCGAGCGGCAGATCCGCCGGCCCCAGGTCGAGGCTGCGAAGTCGGAAGTACCGTGTCTCCTTCCCCGCCAGCTTTTCCGGTTTCATGACCAGCGCCGCGCATGCCGCGCTGAACTGGGGGACGCCGAGGTGGAAATAGGCGGCGTCGACCGGCACGCGGTGCGCATCGCCGGCGCGGAAGGCGGCGAGGTATGCGGGCAGCTGGAAGGCGAGCCCTTCGAACAGCGCGTCGTAATCGACCTCCTTGTTGCCGCTCTTGTAGTCGATGACGCGGAAACGCTCCTGTCCCTCCACCCTGGCGGCATCGATGCGGTCCACGCGACCCCGGAAGGAGACCGGTGAACCGCTTCCAAGCGGTACGTTCAACGGATTCCCGCTCTCGGAGCCGAAAGCCCACTCGAGGTAGGCAGGCCGAAGTCCATCGTCCAGGAGCTGACGGGCCGCCGCCCGCAGGGAAACGGCGGCGGTCCGCCGCACCATGCGTCCGGCGGAGGTGCGGAATCCCTCGTCGAGGAAAAGCCCGAGCCGATCGCGGACGGCCGTCGTGCGGATCAGGTCCTCCGCCCGGCGTTCGAGGTCCGATTCGATGAAGGCCTGCAGCACCTCGTCGGGATTCCGCCCTTCCCTCAGGGCGCTTTCCATGTCCGCCTGGAGACCCGCCATGGCCATCTCCACCACGCCGTGCGCGAGGCTTCCGATATTGGCCGCTTCGGGTTTCCAGACCTCGCGGGGCTTCAGCTTCAGGACGTACTTGCAGAAATGAGAATACGGGCATGAGGCGTACGTCTCGAGCTGGGAGACGCTCATCCCCCGGTCGGCACCGAAGGCGCCTGCGACAAGGTCGGCCTGGATCCGGACGGTGCGCAGAATCCCGGGGCCGGTCGGCACGAACCGCCGAGGGTCTTCCAGTCCGGCTCCCACGAGCGGGCCGATCTCTACTTTGCGGCAGCCCGGCAGCAGCGAGCGGATCCGGTTCACGGTCGTGGAGGGTTCGACGTTCGCACCCTTTCGGTCGGTCTCCGGGTATCCGACGTAGAGCCGCTCCGTCGGCAGCGACAGCAGCGAATATTCCCGGAAGGCGTCTTCGAAGGGTTTGTCGGCGACTCCGCTCGGCAGGGCGAGTCCCCCCTTCTCGGAAAGCCTCTCGCGGTCGGCGGCATTCAGCAGACCTTCCGTCACGCCCTTCATGGGCAGCGCATCCGATGTCGCGGCCATCACGAACAGCACGGCGGGACGGCGAGCGATCACGCGGTCCGGAGGTCCCGCCAGCACGGCATCCGGGGAAGCAGGGATCGTACCGGCCTTGCAGGCGTCGATTCCTGCCGAGAGGAGCGCGGCGAAGTCCTCGATCGGGATGGACTCGTCTCCGGCCACCGTCTCCATCTGGCGCAGGACCGTCCCCAGCGCGTTCCAGGACTTGACCAGACGCATGGCGCCGTCCGACGCGCCCTTCTCCCGCAGGGTCCGCGCGAGCCGGAAGACGCGGCCATGCAGGCCGTATTCATGCAGGAACGTCTCGAGTGCGGCGCAGCGTTCCGCGCAGGTCCTGCGTCCGGAGACCGTTTCGAGGGCATCGCGGAGAGGCCGCAGGGATCGGTCCCGGATTTCGCGGATCCGGGCGCCCGTCGAGGGGGATACGGCCCCTGTAGCCTCCTCGTCCGCGAGTTCCGCCGTCGGGTCCGCATCGAATTCGTTCCCGTATCGGCGATCGTCGAAGATCCGGCTCTTGCCGGTGATGCCGCGGGAGAGGCAATAGTTCTCGAAGCGATCGGCCTCATCGGGCGTCACCTCCGCGAGTCCCGTGCGCAGACAGGCCATCACGGACTCCAGGCTCCACGAGGAGGAGGCGACCGCGAGGAACGTCAGCACGAAACGAGGCAGAGCCGTTCCCGACAGCTTGACCTCACGGTCCATGAAGCCGGCGATGCCGGCGGCCGCGAGAGCCGACTCGAGAAGCGGCGCATAGGCGTCGAAGGCACAGACGGCAACGGCGACGTCGCGGAACCGGAACCCTTCCTGGAAGACGAGGCGGCGGATCTCCCCGGCCACCCACGCCGTCTCCTCATACGCATCGACCGCGCGATACGACACGACGGCCTCGGCCACACCGGCGAAAGGCGCCGACAATCCCTGTTCCAGCGACCGGCGCAGGTGGAGCAGCTCCGGGTGCCGTCCGCGTCCCGGCGCATCCAGGGCCACGATGCCACCGGGCTGGAGCCTCGCGCCGAGGCGTTGGTTCAGGTGGAACGCGGTCCGGCGACCGATCAGCAGCGCGTCGGACCCTTCCTCGACGGACCCCCGGTCCGCCGGCACCGCATCCGTGCACAGCGTCACGGTCACCTCGCGGCAGACGTCGACCAGCGCCTCGATCACGCGGGTCTCCTGTGGCGTGAAGTCCCGACGCTCGCCGAATCCGTCGATCCAGACGGACGCGTCGGACAGCCAGGCGAGCCGGTCGAAAGGCCAGGCGGAGCCGGCTCCCGCGTTTCCCAGGATCTGCGCCAGTCGGTCGAGGTCGCCACCCGGATCCAGAAGTCCCAGACGGTCCAGGGTATTCTCGTAATCGCGGAGAATGGCGGCGAGGTCGCGCGCCTTGTTGCGGAACGACGCCGGGGAGTGGTCGGCCGGATCCGGTTCGAGGGTCCGTTCGAGGTCCTCCGGGCGGATTCCATAGCGGCGGAACTCGGATAGGACGGTTTCGATCTGCGGGACGAAACCGGGGCGGTCGGCCATCGGTCCGAAGACCGTCAGTTCCTGGCTTCGCGCCTTGAGGACGCGGTGGATGCACATGCTCCGCCCCGATGCGTCTGCATAGCGGGCGGCGAGTCCCCCGACCTCGCCCATCAGGCGCTCCGCGAGTCGGCGGAAGCTCAGGACCTCGGCCATCATCAACCCGTCCCGACCCGTGGCTTCCATCAGGAAGGCCTCGGTATCGAGCTTCAGCGGGTCGGGGACGATGAGCAGCGCCCGCCGGACCAGACGTCCATCATCCCCGAGCGCGCGGATCTCCTCGAGACACCTGCGGGTCCTACCGCTCCCGATCCCGCCGTAGATGATGCGAAGCCCCATGGAATGCCTCTTTCAAGCCTTTTCTTCCAGTGTACCACAGCGCGGAATGCAACTGCCGCGGCTACAGGAAGGCCCTCGAGATCGCATTCGAGAAGTCGATGCCCTTCCGGGTCGGGCGAAGGCTGCCGTCCGAATCTTCCAGAAGGCCCTCCCTGACAAGAGGCTCGATGCGTTCACCGAAGACGGCGTCGACCGTCTCGCCGAACCGCGCCATGAATTCCCCCCGCGAGATGCCGTCGTTCATGCGCAGCCCGAGAAGCATGACCTCGGCCATCTCCTCCGCGCGGTCGATGGTCTCGCGGCTTTCCTCCGCCGTACCATGTGCCTGCATGGCCCGGATATAGGCCTCCACGCCGGTGAGGTTGCCGCGCCGGATGCCGTCGACATACGCATGCGCCCCCGCACCGAATCCGTAGTAGGGCTTCGCCTCCCAGTACACCTGGTTGTGGCGGCAACGGCACCCCGGTCTCGCGGCACTGCTGATCTCGTACTGCGCCAAGCCGTTGCGCGACAGCGCTCCCAGCGCGGCTTCATAGAGCGCACGTTCCTCATCGTCTTCGGGCAGGCCCTTTCCGTCGGGGTAGCGCAGGGCGATCGGCGTGCCCGGCTCGACCGTCAGGGAGTAGAAGGACACGTGGACCGCCCCGAAGGAGACCACGCGATCCACAGCGTCGACGACGTCTGCGACGGACTGCCCGGCGAGACCCAGCATCAGGTCCGCGGACAGGTTCACGAAACCGGAGCGGCGCAGTTCGGCGAAGGCCGCTTCCGCCTCCTCCGCCGTGTGGATGCGGTCGAGCGAGGCGAGAAGACCGTCGTCGAGAGCTTGCACGCCGACGCTGACGCGGTTGATCCCGCTGTCGCGCCAGACTTCCGCCGCACCCGGGCGGAGCGTACCCGGATTGACCTCGATGGAGGCTTCCAGGTCGAGCGCAAAGCCGAAGGCGTCGGAAAGCGACCGCATCGTGGCTGCGATCTCCCTCTCGGGAACCAGCGAAGGGGTACCCCCTCCGAAATAGACGGTGGACAGCGCGGGCGGCAGCGGAACACCCTCCCTGTCCAGCGCGATCTCCCTGCGCACGGCGTCGAAGTAGGAACCCGCCAGCGGCAGGATCCCCGCGTAGGTCGTGAAGTCGCAGTAGGCGCAGCGGCGCTGGCAGAAGGGGACATGGACATAGGCCGAGGAAGGAGCTCCGGTCATGCTCTGGCCTCCAGGACCTTCACGAGGTCGGCGGAGAAGCGCAGGAAACTGGGGGACCGATTGAGCGTCGGGTCGAGGTGGGGGGCGATCGCATCGGCCCATTCGTGCTTGCGGATGCCTACCAGCGGATAGCCCTCCCGGATCAACGCCGTCGCCCGTTCCTTCAACAGGACGCGGGCAAGACATTCCCAGGTTCCGCAGATGCTGTCCTGGCGGTATTCGGCGAGCGCGACGCGGTCTGCATCCGGGAAAGCCGCGAAGACGGCCTCGGGGTCGCCGAGCAGCCAGGCTTCCATCTCCTCCACGGACAGTGCGACGACTCTGGGAAGGGACATCGCGTATCGTTCGCACAGACCGGCGATCCGCTCGCGCAAGGGTTCCGGGTCTTCATTGTCCGAGTCCATGAGGACCACGACCGCCGTTTCGGCCGGGTCGAGCACGGCGGCATAGGCGCGCAGTTTGGCGGGAAGCAGGTCGAGGAGTCCGGCGGACATCCGGGCGGGGCGGATGGAGGGGTCGTGCGGGAACTCGCCTTTCCCGCGGTGCGGACGGATGCCGAAGGTATGGCCGCCTCCCGCGAGCATCCTCGACAGAAGGGCCTCCACG
>CAXNDY010000024.1:0-8656 GCA_964201095.1 Saccharofermentanales bacterium | reverse complement strand
CTGCCCAGAGTCGGGTCGCGATGCGGCTGCCGGGGTGGAGGAGGCTGCGGAGAGGGTTCACGGACGGGCGGCTCACGGGGTGGGCTCCGGGTCGAACTTGTAGCCGACGCCCCAGACGGTGGCGAGGTAACGGCGGTAAGGTCCGAGGTGCTCGCGCACGGTCTTCACGTGCGTGTCGACCGTGCGGCCGTCCCCCGTGAATTCGTAGCCCCAGACGCTTCCGAGGAGCTGGTCGCGGGTGAATACCCGTCCGGGGTGACGGGCTAGATGCTGCAGGAGTTCGAACTCGCGGGATGTGATGGGCACCCCGTGGCCGTCGACCGAAAGCGAGCGTCCGGCGACGTCGATCGTGACGCCGGGAAACTCCAGCTTGTCCGCGGGGTCCACGCGGGGAGCATCGTCCGCGCTTCGGCGGGCCAGGACCCGGATCCGAGCGAGGAGTTCCCGGGGGCTGAAGGGCTTCACGACGTAGTCGTCGACGCCGAGCTCGAAGGCGAGGATCTTGTCGTACTCCTCGCCGCGCGCGGACAGCATGCAGATCGGAACGCGGGAAGTGCGTCGGATCTCCCGGCAGACGGTCCAACCGTCGATGCGGGGCATCATGACGTCCAGCACGACGACGGAATAGGCGTTGGAGCGTATGAGCTCCAACGCCTTCGCACCGTCCTCCGCCTCGTCCGCGTCGAATCCGTCGTTGATCACGTATCCGCGGACGATCTCCCGGATCTCGGCCTGGTCGTCCACGATGAGGATGCGCTGTCTACCCATGTTCCACACTCCTTGTGGCTTCATCGTATCACAAAGGAGGGGGTCACCCGCCGGCGACGGTACTGGCCGCCAGCAGCGCTTTCGTCGCGTCGTCGAGTGAAGCCTTCTCGAGGAGGATGGCGACGGCTTCCGGGGGTAGACCGAGTGTTTCAGTCGGGGTGAAGGGGGCACCGGTGTAGAGGGCGACGAACCAGCGCACGGACTGCACACCGACCTCAAGCGTACCGTCCCCGGACAGCTCCAGGGTCTCGAGGCTCTTGCACTGGAAGGAGGACACGGTCGTTCCTTCAGGTATCCGGAAGGCGTTGCCGAGATCCGCGAGCGGCACATCGTACATGGACGAGATTTCACCGAAAGTATAGGATCCCTTGATGTCCTGGGGGTCCGTCCTGGTTTCGCCGGAGGGGTCGACGACGGAGCCCGGCTGCTTCTGGTTGGTGGTCTGCCACAGGCCCGCGATGGAGGCGACGCCGACGGTTCCGAGCATGATGACGACAACGGCCACGGCCATGATGCGCTGGCTGATCTTCATGACTTCTTCCTCCTGACGAAACAAGGTTCGACGACGACGGTGCCCTTCACGGGGCAGGCTTCTTCGCTGGTGCACTTCATGCAGCCGTTGCAGGCGAGGTCGGTGACCGTATCGCGCTTCGAGACGGGGATGCCGACGGGGCAGGCGCGGTCGCAGGCGCCGCAATGGGTGCATGTGGCTTCGACGCGGCGGAGCTTCAGGAAGCGGATCTTGTTCGACAGACCGAGGAGGGCGCCGTAGGGGCAGGCGTACCGGCACCAGGGCCGCTCGACGAAGAGGGAGAGGACGACGGTCGCGCCGAGGATCACATAGGCCGCGATGGCGACTTCGCCGGTCCAGAAATTGAAGAGGGCATAGTAGGGGTCGATCTCCTGGAACATGAGCTTCGCAGTGGCGGCTGTGTTGTAGACGACCAGGGCGAGCAGCACGAACCGGAAGTACCGGAGGATACGGTCCAGGAGCTTCGGCATGATCCGGTTGTAGCGCTTGCCGAGGAGCTTTCGTCCGAGCATGGCGATCCATTCCTGGAAGGTGCCGAAGGGGCAGACCCATCCGCAGAAGACCGGGCCGAAAAGAAAGGCGAGAAGGAATACGGCGGTCATGAGGACCAGGGACGAGGCGTGGATCTTCTGGATGAAGTCGCCGGTGGCGAAGAGTTGGTACAGGGTCACGACGCCGCCGAAGGGGCATACGGCATGGAGGGAGACGTCGAGCAGCGAGAACGCGACGAGGGCGAAGAACGCGATCTGGACGGCACTCCGGATCCAGGGACGGGGCTTTCTCTTCTTCCGCACGGGAAGCGCGGGTACGGCAGGGGCGGGGGAGGTCGGGGTCTCGGGTCTAGGGTCTTCCATCGGAGGCCTCCTTCAAGGTCCGGTTCAACCGGCTCTGTATACAGAATGCCGGGAAGATGTGATGGAACCGTGAAGAGATTCCGAAGAGTCGTCCAGTTGGCAGGCGGAGCGCAAGACCCTATACTGGAGGTCATGAACAAGGAAAAGGGTCTCTATTGGAAACTCTTCACTTCGACCTTCCGACTCAGTGCGTTCACGTTCGGCGGCGGGTACGTGATCGTCGTCCTGATGCGCAAGCGGTTCGTCGAGGAGCTCGGCTGGATCGAGGAGAAGGAGATGCTGGACCTGACCGCGTTGGCGCAGTCCGCTCCGGGTCCGATCGTCGTGAACGCGTCGATCCTGGTGGGCTTCCGGATGGCCGGCGTCGCGGGTTCCGTGGTCGCGTTGATCGGGACCGTCCTGCCGCCGCTGATCCTCCTGTCGCTGGTTTCCCTATTCTACGAAGCCTTCAAGGGCAGCGCGCCGGTCGCGGCCGCCCTCCGCGGCATGCGGGCCGGCGTCTCCGCCGTCATGGTCGACGTGGTCGCCTCCATGGGGAAGGAAGTCGGCAGGGAGAAAAGCGTGCTCTCCTTGCTTCTCATGGCCGCGGCCTTCGTCGCGGTGTTCTTCTTCGAGGTCAATGTGATCCTCGTGCTCGCCGTCAGCGGGACGGTCGGGATTCTCGCCCACCGCACCGCGCGCCGGAAGGAGGCCAAGGGGAAATGGAACTTCTGAACCTTCTCTGGAGCTTCTTCCTGGTCGGGTTGTTCAGCTTCGGCGGCGGCTATGCGGCGCTTCCCCTGATCCAGCACCAGGTGGTCGACCTCCACGGCTGGCTGACCCTGGCGGAGTTCGCGGACGTTCTGACGATCTCGCAGATGATGCCTGGGTCGATCGCGCTCAACGCGGCGACCTTCGTCGGCACCAAGGTCGCCGGGCCTCTTGGCGCGGTCGTCGCGGCGAGCGGCTGCGTCCTGCCCTCCAGCGTGATTGCCACGGTGCTGGCCTTCTTCTACTACAAATACCGCTCGACGTCCGTCGTCAAGGGCGTGCTGGCCGGTTTCCGCCCCGTCGTCGTGGCGCTGATCGCCTCCGCGGCCCTCTCCATCCTCTGGCTCACGTTCTTCGGCATCGACCCCCACCCGCTGGCCCTCGCGACGCCCGACTGGATCGGCGTCGGGCTGTTCGTCGCCGCGCTCGTCGCCCTGCGGAAGTTCAAGGTCGACGCGATCCTGGTCATGGCCGGTTGCGGCGTCCTGGGTCTCGGGCTGTACCTTCTCTTCTGACGAAGAAGACCACGCCGAACACGACCACGCCGACCAGCGCCACCACCGAACCAAGGAGGAAGGTCTGCCGGATGCTCGTCAGGTCGCTGACGAAGCCGCCGCCGACGCTGCCGAGGACGCGCGCGACGCCGACGCACAGCATCGCGTTCATGGCCTGTCCCGAGGCACGGAGTTCCTTGCGCACGTTCGTGTTGATGTAGGTCGCCATGCTGTAGATGAACACGATGACGGTGATGCCGTGCAGGGCGTTCACGCCCATCAGGACGAACCGGTCGTCGACGAGGTAGAACAGGAACCAGCGGACAGCGAGTGCGAGGCCGGCGAGCAGCATGGTCAGCCGCGTGCCGAGCCGCGCCAGGATGCGGTCGGCGAAGATCAGGAAGGGCAGTTCCGCGAGGGACGTGATGAAGATGGCCCACCCCTGCAGCGGAAGGTCGGCGCCCAGGGACTTCAGGTGGATGGCGAAGAAGCTGTAGTAGAAGCCCAGGGTCAGCTGGAGCGTGAAGTTGAAGGCGAGAAGCAGGACGAGGCCGCGGTCCTCGAACAGGCGGCGCAGCGGGACGCGGGTGCCGGCGGACTGGTGCCCGCGGACCTTTGGAAGCCCGAAGGCGACGAGGAAGGAAAGCAGGCCCATGGCGGCGTAGAGGGGGAAGATGGCGTCGATGCGCTGGCGGGCGACGATGCCGGCGACGACGGCCATGACGGCGTAGCCGAGCGTGCCGGCGAGGCGGACGGGCCCGAAGGGGCGGCCGGTCGACGAGAGGTGCTCCAGGGCGATCGCGTCGCTCAAGGGGATGATGGAAGACTGGAAGGCCGAGAAGAGCACGATGGCGAGGAAGACGAAGGGCAGCGCGCCGGCCAGGGGAAAGAGCAGGATGCTGGCGGAGGCGCCGAGGATGAGCGCGAACAGGACCGTGTTCTTGCTGGTCGCGCGGTCGGCGGCGATGCCCCAGGCGGGGTGCGCGAGCAGCGCGATGAAGGGGCCGAGGGCGAGCAGCGTGCCGACGAGGGTGCGGCTGTAGCCGAGACCGTTGAGGAAGATGGGGATGAAGACGACATAGACGGCGGTCGTCATGTAGCTGATGGCGTAGTAGAGGGGGAAGTGCAGCTTGTGCTCTTTCATGCCCCCGATTCTAGCACGCGACGGGCGCATGGCACCACCCCGCGCCGCGGACTTAGCGGTATACTGTATTCGATGGGCGGGAAAGCCCCATGTGCAGGAGGTCGACGATGGACACGAACCGGACGATGCACCCCAATTCCCAGCCGTTCTTCCGTGAAGGCACCCGAAACGAGGTCGTGCTCCTGATCCACGGTTTCACCGCCACTCCCTCGCAGATGCGACCCATGGCCGACGTCCTGTCGGCCGAAGGGTACGCGGTGCGTGGGATCCTGCTGCCCGGCCACGGGCAGACCCTCGCGGCCATGGAGCGCTCGAACTGGGAGCAGTGGCTGGCGGGAGCGGAAGGGGCGCTGAAGGAGCTGCTGGCGAAATATGCCCGCGTCGATATCGTCGGGCATTCAATGGGTGGTCTGATCACGCTGAACCTCGCCTCCCGGTATCCCGTGAACCGCATCGCAACCCTGTCCGCACCGGTCCGGGTGCGGAGCCCTCTCGTCCGTCTGACGCCGGTGCTGCGCTTCTTCCGTCGCTACCAGCCGTGGAATCCGGAGCCGCCCATGGAAGGCGAATTACGCGAACCTTTCAACGAAGGCTATCCCGGATTCCCGGTGAAATGCGCCTGGGAGCTGGAGAAGCTGAGGCGCGACACGGTGAAGCGGATGGAGGACGTGAAGGCCCCGGTGCTGATCGTGCAGCCCGGCATGGATTCGACGGTCGATCCCGTGAGCCCCTACCTGATCTACGACCACGTCTCGTCGGTCTACCGCGAGCTGCTCCTGCTCGAGCATTCCCGCCACAACGCGCTGCTCGGTCCCGAACGCGAGCACCTCTTCACCGACCTGGCGCGCTTCCTCGGTCTTCCCGACGAGACCGTGCGCGAGGTTTCGCAACATCACGTGCGCCGGCCGGAGGGAATGACGGAGACGACGCTGTGAGCGCGTGGCGTCTGCCCGACGGCTTCCTCCTCGGCACGGCGACCGCGGCGACGCAGGTCGAGGGCGGGGAGAGGAACCACGACTGGGCCGCCTTCTGCGAGCGGATTCCGTCGCCCATCGTGGACAAAACGACATGCCTGCGCGCCTGCGACCACTGGAACCGGGTCGAGGAGGACGTCGCCCTGCAGAAGGAGCTCGGGTGCCGCGTCCACCGGCTCGGATTCGAGTGGAGCCGGCTGGAGCCGGAAGAGGGACGCTTCGACGAGAACGCGGTCGAGCACTACCGGAAGGAACTGGCGCTGCTCCGCGCGGCCGGGATTCTGCCCATGGTCACGCTGTTCCATTTCTCCCTGCCGCTGTGGCTGTCCGCCCAGGGGGGGTTCGAGTCGGAACGCGGCATCCTGGCTTTCGTGCGATATGCCGAATTCTGCGCCCGGCGTTTCGGCGACCTCGTCGAGTCGTGGGCGACCGTGAACGAACCCAACGTCTATGCGACCGTCGGCTATCTCGGCGGAATCTGGCCGCCCGGCGGGAAGCACCCGCTGCGCGTCGCCCTGAAGGTCATGCGCAACCTCTGCCTCGCGCACGTGGATGCCTACCGGAAGATCCACGAAGTGCTGGGGCCCGCCGCGAAGGTCGGCTTCGCCCAGCACCTGCGCGTCTTCGACCCCGCGACGAAGGCGCCGTGGGACCGGCTCGCCGCGCGCCTCCTCGACCGCGTCTTCCAGTCGGCGTCGACCGAGGTCCTGTGCACCGGCCGCCTCCGCTTTCCGCTGGGCTGCGGGGCTCCCCGCGGACGGGGGGACTTCTGCGATTTTCTCGGCATCAACTACTACACGCGCGACCTCGTCCGCCTTTCCCTGAAGAGCCTCTACGCGGTGGTGCCGCACCCCACCGCCCCGAAGAGCGACCTGGGCTGGGAGCTCTACCCGGAAGGCCTCGAACGGCTCTCCCGGACCTATCACGCCCGGTACCGCAAGCCGCTGTGGATCACCGAGAACGGGATCTGCGACGCGAAGGACGTCATGCGCACGGAATACCTGGAATCGCACCTCTCCAGCTGCGCGAAGCTCTGCGCCGAAGGCCTCCCCGTCGAGCGCTACTACCACTGGACCCTCATGGACAATTTCGAATGGGCGGAAGGGGAGAGCGCGCGCTTCGGACTCATCGAGACCGACTTCGAGACGCAGCGTCGCACGATCCGCTCCAGCGGCCGGTGGTTCGCATCGGTCGCGCGCGACCTCGCCCCTCCCCACGCGGACGCTCCCGTGCTATAATCCTCCGGGTGCCCCGCCCGGGGCCCGATTCCGCGCAACCGGAGGAACCTGAGCCGAGATGCATGCCCGTGGACCCGGTACGACAGCAGGAAGACGCTTCCCGACTGCGTTTGCAGCCGTGGCGGTGTTCCTTTGCCTGCTGGTGCTGGAGTCGGGTCTCCTGACCGGCCTGCCGTCCGTCGAAGCCGCCGCGGTCCTCGCGAAGGATGCGAAGGTTCCGGTGTCCGGCACCTCCCTCGAAGCGCCCCCGTCCCTCGCGGCCGACCTGTCGGCTTCGGGCGCGCGGCTTCGCTGGGAGAACCCCGCCCGCAACCTCACGGAGACCCGCACCCGCCAGCGCGCCCGCTTCGGTCCTTCGGACCCGGCGAAGGGAGCGCCCGATGGACGGGACTCCCACCGCACGCCATACGGCCTGGCCTCGGTCCGGAACGCGGCTCTCGCGTCCCACCGGCTTCTGCTCCAGACCGCGCAGCTTTCCGCGGGATAGCCCCGCTTCAGGACAGCCCCCTCCGAACCTCCGATGTCTCCTCCGGACCCCGGGAAGAAGCCTCTTCCACCCGTGGCCGGAACACCCCGCTCCGCCTTGCAGCGGTGCGGCATGAAAGGAAGTGTGCTCCTCCATGGCGAAACAATCCCCAGGCAGGACCCGCATCCGCGCCGACAAGAACTCCTTCTTCTGGGTCGTCGGCGCCACTCTGGTCCTCGTTCTCATTCTGGCCTTCGGCCTCAAGATCCCCATCGGCGGCGGCATGACGTCCCCGATCTACGGCATCAACGACATCCGCTTCGGAATCGACATCAAGGGCGGATACGACCTCGTGTTCGTTCCGGACGGCCTCGACCGCGCTCCGACCTCGGAGGAACTCGATAGCGCGCGCAGCATCATCGAGCTCCGCCTCGACTCGAAGAACATCACGGACCGCGAAGTCACCGTGGACAAGACGAACGGTCGCATCCTGGTGCGCTTCCCCATGAAGTCCGGCGAGACCACCGCGACGGCCGACGCCAACAAGGCCATCCTCGAGCTCGGCGCCACCGCCAAGCTCGCCTTCACGGACCCCGATGGCAAGGTCGTTCTCGAAGGTTCCGACGTAAAGGAGAGCTACCCCGCCGTCCAGGACGGCTCGACCGTAGTGGTCCTGACCCTCAAGCCAGAGGGCGTGACCAAGTTCGCCGACGCCACGACCCGCCTCCTCAACAAGATCATCGACATCAAGATGGACGACAAGATCATCTCCTCGCCGACCGTCAAGGCGGTGATCTCCGACGGCAACGCCACCATCGACGGCATGGCCGACATGGCCGAAGCCAAGGCGCTTTCCGACAAGATCAACGCCGGTTCGCTGCCCTTCTCCCTGAAGGCGGTGTCCAACAACATCATCAGCCCGACCCTCGGCCAGAGCGCCCTCAACGTCATGGTGCAGGCCGGCATCATCGCCTTCCTGCTGATCCTGGTCTTCATGATCCTGTATTACAGACTCCCCGGTTTCGTGGCCATCATCGCCCTGGTCATGCAGATCGCCTGCACCCTTCTCGCCATCACCATTCCCCAGTTCACCCTGACCCTGCCCGGTATCGCCGGTCTGATCCTGTCGGTCGGCATGGGCGTCGACGCCAACGTCATCATCGCGGAGCGCATCAAGGAGGAGGTCCGCGCGGGCAATTCGGTCCGCTTCTCGGTCTCCGCCGGATTCCAGCGCGCCTTCGCGGCGGTCCTCGACGGCAACCTGACGACCATGTTCCCCGCCGTGCTCCTGATGATCCTCGGGTCCGGCGCCATCAAGGCGTTCGGATATACGCTGCTCGTCGGCATCGCCCTGAACCTGATCACCGGCGTCGTGATGTCCCGCCTCATGACCGGCTCCCTGAGTCTGTACCCTGCATTCCAATCTCCATGGCTCT
>CAXNDY010000023.1:0-8897 GCA_964201095.1 Saccharofermentanales bacterium | reverse complement strand
GGCCAGGTCGATCAGGCATCCTTCCTTGGAGATGCCCTCGCCGTAGATGATGTCGAACTCGGCCTCCTTGAAAGGCGGTGCGACCTTGTTCTTGACCACCTTGACGCGGGTCCGGCTTCCGATCACATCCGTGCCGTTGCGGAGCGTCTCGGTCTTTCGGACGTCGAGTCGCACGGAGGCGTAGAACTTGAGGGCGCGTCCGCCCGGAGTGGTCTCCGGGTTTCCGAACATGACGCCGACCTTCTCGCGCAGCTGGTTGATGAAGATCGCGACGGTGTTGGACTTGCTGATGATGCCGGCGAGCTTGCGGAGGGCCTGGGACATCAGCCGCGCCTGGAGACCGACGTGGGAATCGCCCATCTCGCCGTCGATCTCGGCCTTCGGGACAAGGGCCGCGACGGAGTCGATGACGATCACGTCGATCGCACCGCTGCGGACGAGCGCTTCGGTGATCTCCAACGCCTGTTCGCCGGTGTCGGGCTGCGAAATGATGAGGTTGTCGATGTCGACGCCGAGTTTCGCGGCGTAGGCGGGGTCGAGGGCGTGCTCGGCGTCGATGAAGGCAGCCGTTCCGCCGGCCTTCTGCGCTTCGGCGACGATATGGAGCGCCACGGTCGTCTTGCCCGAGGACTCCGGCCCGAAGATCTCGACGACGCGTCCACGCGGGACACCGCCGACGCCGAGAGCGATGTCGAGGGTGATCGCACCGGTCCGGATCGCTTCGATCGTGGTATCGGGTCGGTCGCCCATCTTCATCGCGGCGCCTTTCCCGAACTGCTTCTCGATCTGGCCGAGGGCGATGTCGAGGGCCCGAGCGCGGTCCGCTGCGACGCGGCTGAGTTCGGGGCCGGCCTTGCCTGGGTTCTTCTCGGACTGGGACCGGTTGTTGAATGCCATGGAAGAATCCTCCTGCCGAACATTTGTTCTGATTTGATTATAAGGATTGGCAATGTCACCGTCAACCACCCGCATGAGGTTTCGTCCGTCAAATGGGGGGAGCCTTCGAGGATTTCCCGACAAATCGTCGCTTCAATCGCTCCACGGTTCCGGAAACCTCGGGAAGTCCCGTCAGGTGGGCGACTCCGAGATAGACGCCTGCGGCGACGACGATGCGGACCCCGAGCCAGAGGAACTGGGCGGCCTTGCCGACCGGGTCGACGGGTGCGAGCCCGATCGCCAGGAGCACGGCTCCCGCCGCGACGGACGACGCCGCGGATTTCACGAGGAAGGGGGTCAGCGGTCGAGGGGCCTGCTGGGCATGGCGGGTGCGGAGGCGAACATAGAGGAACACCGCGGAAAGGACGCTGGAGAGAGCGTACGCGAGGGACATTCCGGTGACGCCCAGATCGGTCCAGGTCGTGAAGACCAGGCAGAAGAGGACGTTCGAGAACAGGGACAGGATGCCGGCTTCCAGAGGGACGCGGGTCCTGCCCATGGAGTAGTAGGTCATGTTCATCAGGAAGACGAAGGTGTGGCTGACGATGGCGATGGAGTAGAAGGCGAGCACCTGCGCGGTCAGGGAAACCGAGGCGGCCGACATCCCATCGTTCCACTGGAAGAGCGCACGGATGATGTCCTGTCTCAGGATCAGGACGAGGATGGCGGAGGGGACGGTCAGGAACAGGGCGCCGCGGAGGCTGCCCGTGAGCATCCGACGGAAGTCGGGGGCATCGCCGGCGGCGAACCGGGCCGACAGGGACGGCAGCATGGCCGTACCGACCGCGACCGCGAAGATGCCGTAGGGGAGCTGCCAGATGGTGATGGCCAGGTTCATGGCGCTGACGGAGCCGGCGTCGAATCGGTTGGCGAAAGCGGAAAGGACGATCAGGTTGACCTGGATGATGGAGGCGGAGAAGACCGTCGGAATGGCGGTGCGGACGATGCGCCGGAACCCTTCGTCATGGGAGTCCAGGGAGGGGATGTAGTGTGCGAATTCCTTTCGTGCGAGGACGAACTGGATCGTGAAGTATAGGATCGCGCTGAGCAGGATGCCGCCTGCGGTTCGGACGACGGCCGTCGCGTCGGGGGCGCCGAGCAGGAGGAGACTGAGCATGCAGCCGACGTTGTAGAGCGAAGGCCCCCAGGCGGAAGCGCCGAAGCGTCGGTAGGCGTTCAGGATGCCGATGCTGAGTCCGGCGAGCATGATGTAGACGACGGAGGGGAACAGGATGCGGGAGACTTCGGTCGACACGGTGACGACCAGGGCGGACCGTGGACCGGCGATGAGAGGCAGGAGCCAACCGATGGTCAGTTCCCCGAGCGCGACCGCCGCGGCCATGAGGATCAGCGTGTAGTTCATGAAGATGCTGACGCTGCGCCAGCCCGACTTCTCCTCCCCCCGCTCCAGACTGCCGGCGAGGAAGGGAGTGAGGGCCGCCTGGATGGACCCGCCGACCAGCAGCTGGAACATCAGGTCGGGAATCTGGAAGCCGAGGAAGTAGGCGTCGGACAGGTCGCCCATGCCGAACTGGGCCGGGATGAGCATCTGACGGAAATATCCGGTCAGCCGGCTCAGCACCAGGGAGACCATCAGGATCGCGGCGGCTCCCGCGATGTTGTGCTTCCGCTGTGGGACCAGCGGGCTGCGGCTCACGGGAGGAGCCTACGACGGATCATGTCGAGGGCGTTGAGCGCGGAAACGTAGCGGATCCGCTCGCGGCTGCCCGTGTTTCGCAGGGTGCGGATCTCGACGCCCTCCCCGTCGGCGAGGGCGAGGTGGACCAGTCCGACGGGCTTGGATTCGGTCGCGCCGCCAGGACCTGCGATTCCGGTCACGGAGACGGCGAGGTCCGAGGTGAAACGCGCGCGGCAGCCCCGGGCCATGGCGACGGCGCAGGCTTCGCTGACGGCGCCGTGCTCGAGGAGGATCCCGGCCGGGACGTCCAGCATCGAGCGCTTGACCTCGTCCGAATAGGCGACGACGCCACCTAGCAGGGAACGGCTCGCGCCGGGAACGGACGCGAACATCGACGCGGCCATGCCGGCGGTGCAGGACTCGGCGAAGGAGACGGTCCTTCCCTGCTCGACGGCCAGGGCGACGACGACTTCGGGCATCGTCCGCGGACCCGTTTCATAGATGTACTCGCCGAGACGGCGGCGGACCTCGTCGATCAGGGGTAGGCGGAGATCGGGCTCCGATTCGTCCTCGACACGCTGGGTGATGCGGAACATGACTTCGCCGTCCGTGCAGTATGGGGCGAGGGTCGGGTTGGACTGGGCCGCGATGAGGTCCGAGAGGAGATGCTCCGCTCTGGATTCGCCGATGCCGATCATGCGGAGGAAGGTCGAACGCAGGTGGAAGGGGGCACGCGCCGCCAGATAGGGTGCGGCCTGGGCTTCGAACATGGCCTGCATCTCTCCGGGCGGACCCGGGAAGAGGAGCAGGGCCGCTGGCCCCGCGGCGCCGTCGGGAAGCTCGATCAGACAGCCCGGCGCGGTGCCCCGGTCGTTGGGGAAGACGACGCAGCCCTCGGGCAGCATCGCCTGCTTGCGGTTGTTGTCGGTCACGGGTCGGTTCAGCCGGACGGAGTAGGATTCGATGACCTCGAGGCTGGGTGCGTGGAGCCGGAGCGCGCGACCGGCGTACCGGGCGGCGCAGGCCATGGTGATGTCGTCGGCGGTCGGACCCAGCCCTCCGGTCAGCAGCACGCAGCCGGAGCGGTCGACCGCCGTGCGGATCGCCTCCACGAGTCGTCCGGGGTTGTCGCCGACGACCGCCTGGTGGAACGAGGGGATGCCGATCTCCGACAGCCGCCGGGCAAGATACGCCGCGTCGGTGTTGACGATCTGCCCCATGAGCAGTTCGGTTCCGACGGACAGGATCTCACAGGAGCGGAACGGCTCGATCGGCCGGGTTCCGGGTTCCGTCATGGCCCTTCCCTTCAACCGGCCTTCATGGACCGTCGATAGGCGTCCAGGGTGTTCTTGAGGAGCATGGCGATGGTCATGGGACCGACGCCGTTGGGCACCGGCGTGAGAGCGCCCGCGACCTCGACGACGCTGTCGAAGTCCACGTCCCCGACGACCTTGCCTTCTTCGTTGCGGTTGATGCCGACGTCGATCACGACCGCGCCGGGTTTGATCCAGTCTCCCTTCACGAGTTTGGGCTTGCCGATGGCGACGACGACGATGTCGGCCCTGCGCACGACGCCGGGCAGGTCCTTCGTGCGGGAGTGGCAGATCGTGACCGTACCGTGGGCCTTCAGGAGGAGTTGGGCAATCGGCTTGCCGACGATGTTGCTGCGTCCGATGACGACGCATTCCTTGCCGGCGACGTCGATGCCGGCGCGGCGCATCATCTCCATGCATCCGGCGGGTGTGCAGGAAACCAGCGCGTCCCGCCCGAGGGAGAGCAGGCCGACGTTCACGGGGTGCAGGCCGTCGACGTCCTTGTCCGGGTCGATGGCGCACGTGACCCTGAACTCGTCGAGGTGTTTCGGCAGCGGGAGCTGGCACAGGATCCCGTCGACGTTCGGGTCGTGGTTGAGCGTGTCGACGAGTTCCAGCAGTTCCTTCTCGGAGACGTCCGCGGGCAGTTCATAACCGAAGGACTTCATGCCGCATTCGACGGTCGACTTCTTCTTGTTGCGGACATAGATGGCGGAACCGGGGTCTTCGCCCACCAGGATCACGGCGAGTCCGGGGACCCGCACGCCTTCCCCGAGCTGTGCCACCTGCTGACGGATCTCCTCGCGGATCAATTCGGCCGTTTCCTTGCCACGAATCACCAATGCACTCATCTTCTCCGATTCCTCCTGTCGTCTTCTCTGTTTCCGTTTCCATTCCCGGGTCGATCCATTCGGACCGGAGGAGCGCCTCCTCCGGGTCTCAGCAGGCATTCGGGTCCGAAGCCGATCAGGTCCTCTCGGTCGGCGCGTCGAAGCGCCTCCTCGACGAGGGGACGATTGGCCGGCTTCGTGTACTGGAGCAGGGCGCGCTGGAGAACCTTCTCGCGTTCATCGGGGATGTGGACCTCCTCCAGCGTGAAGGGGTCGAGTCCGGTCCAGTACATGCTGGTCGACGCCGTTCCGGGCGTCGGGTAGAAGTCCTGGACCTGTTCGGGCACCACGCCCTGTTCGCGCAGAGCCTGGGCGAGCTGGATGGCGTCGGCCAGCGCACTGCCGGGGTGGCCCGACATCAGGTACGGCACGAGATACTGTTCCTTGCCGATGCGCCGGTTCATCTCGTAGAAGTCGCGGCGGAACTTCTCGTAGGCTTCGGGACCGGGCTTGCCCATCAGGGCGAGCACACCGGGGGAGACGTGTTCCGGAGCGACCTTGAGCTGACCGCTCACGTGGTGTTCGCAGAGCTCCTCGAGGAAAGTCGGGTCCTTGTCCATCTGCAGATAATCGAACCGTACCCCGGACCGGATGAAGACCTTCTTGACGCCGGGTAGGCATCGCACCTTGCGCAGCAGCTCGACGTACTCGGCGTGGTCGGCGTGCAGGGACGGGCAGGGCGCGGGCGCGAGACAGCGGCGGGTCCGGCATACGCCGCCTCTTCCCTGCAGGTCGCACGGCGTGGCGCGGAAGTTGGCCGTCGGTCCGCCGACATCGTGGATGTAGCCCTTGAAGTCCGGGTCGTGCGTCATGGCCTCCGCCTCGCGCACGACGGAATCGGCGCTGCGGCGCTGGATCAGGCGGCCCTGGTGCAGGGTGATCGCGCAGAAGGAGCAGCCCCCGAAGCAGCCCCGGTGGCTCGTGATGCTGAACCGGACCTCCTCGAGCGACGGAACGCCGCGCGCGCCGTACATGGGGTGGGCATGGCGCTCGTAGGGCAGCGCGTGGACCGCATCGAGCTCCTTCGTGGTCATCGGCTTCTGCGGCGGATTCTGCACGAGGTAGCGCGTGCCATGCGCCTGGACGAGCGTACGGCCCTCGAGAGGGTCCTGCTCGTAGAACTGGTAGCGGAAGGCGACGGAGTACGCGAGCGGGTCGCCGGCGACCTCCTCGAAGGAAGGAAGCAGCGTGTGGCCGCCATCGTCGGGCAGGATGCGTCCGAGCAGCTGGCGCTTCGTCTTCGAAGCGGCGTCGAGCCGGAAGTCGGCATACGATTCGACGAAGGCCGCGAGGTCCCTGGGCATCGATTCCGGTTTCTGCAGGACGCAGGTCCCGCGGAGGTTCACGATGCGCTGTATCTGGACGCCCTTGCGAAGAAGCTCGGCGATCTCGACGATGGGCTTCTCCCCCATCCCGTACACCAGCAGGTCGGCCCGCGTGTCCTGGAGGATGCTGCGGCGCACCTCGCCCGCCCAGTAGTCGTAGTGGGCGAAACGGCGCAGACTTCCCTCGACGCCGCCGAGGATGAGCGGCATCTTCTCGCCGAACTGGGTGCGGACCAGATTGCAGTAGCGCGTCAGCGCGCGGTCGGGTCGACGTCCGGAGGCGCCGCCCGGGGAATAGCGGTCGTCGCTGCGGCGCCGTTTCGCGGCCGTGTAGTTGTCGACCATCGAGTCGACCACGCCCGACGTGACCATGACGCCGAGCTTCGGAACGCCGAAGAGCCTGAGGCAGTCCTTGACCTGGACGTCGGGCTGCGCGAGCACGCCGACGCGGAAGCCGCGCGACTCGAGCACGCGCGTGATGACGGCGGTGCCGAAGGAGGGGTGGTCGACGTAGGCATCGCCGGTGATGAACAGGAAATCGAGGGCTTCCCAGCCTCTCGCCTCCATCTCCGCGCGATTCACAGGGAGAAACGGCATGTCAGAGTCCTTCCCGGGCCTTGTACTCCAGCCACTGGGTCAACGAGATCAGCACCTTGCGAGGCTTGCTTCCCTCGAACGGGCCGACGAAGCCCTTTTCCTGCATATGGTCGATCAGGCGCGCGGCGCGTGGGTATCCGACGTTCATCCGGCGCTGGATGAGGGAGACGGAGGCATAGCCGGCCTCGACGACGATCGTGACGGCCTGCGGCAGGAGTTCGTCCTCGTCGGAGTCGTCGCCGTTCGTCCCGACGGACGATGCGACGGCGCCGATGGCTTCGGCGGTATCCTTGTCGTACCCTTGCGCGTTCTGGGCCTTGAGGAAGGCCGTGACGCGGCCCACCTCCTTGTCGG
This sequence comes from Saccharofermentanales bacterium, assembly GCA_964201095.1. Taxonomy (GTDB): domain Bacteria; phylum Bacillota; class Clostridia; order Saccharofermentanales; family UBA5734; genus CAILLO01. The sequence continues at coordinate 1,843 of CAXNDY010000023.1, read as the reverse complement.
AGACGAAGGCGCCCTGGACGCGGGCCGGTTTGGAGGCGCCCGTCGGGAAATAGAGCATGTCGCCCTTCCCGAGAAGTTTTTCGGCGCCTCCCATGTCGAGGATGGTGCGGGAATCGATCTGCGAGGAGACCGCGAAGGAGAGGCGCGAGGGGATGTTGGCCTTGATGATGCCGGTGATGACGTCGACCGACGGACGCTGCGTGGCGACGACCAGATGGATGCCTGCGGCGCGGGCCATGGCGGTCAGTCGGGCGATCGCGTCCTCGACTTCGTTCGGCGAGGTGGCCATCAGGTCGGAGAGTTCGTCGATGACCACGAGGATCAGCGGCAGATGTTCGAACCCATCGACCGCGGCGGCGGCGTTGTGGGCGGTGATGTCGCGCACGCCCTTCTCGGCGAAGAGCCCGTAGCGGCGGGTCATCTCGTTGACGGCCCAGAGCAGCGCACCGGCGGCCTTCTTCGGGTCCGTGACGACCGGGGCGAGAAGGTGCGGGATCCCGTTGTAGACGCTGAGTTCGACGACCTTCGGGTCGATCATCAGCATGCGGACGTCCTCGGGGCGGGCCTTGTAGAGGATCGCGATGAGCATGGAGTTGATGCATACCGACTTGCCGGAGCCGGTCGCGCCCGAAATCAGGAGGTGCGGCATGCGGGCGAGGTCGGCGACGACCGGCGCGCCGGGGATGTCGCGGCCGAGGGCGAAGGTGACGGGGGAAGCGGCGTTCCGGAAATCCGGGGTCTCGAGGATGCGGCGCAGGAGGACGGGGGAGGTCTCGCGGTTGGGCACTTCGATGCCGATCGCGGCCTTGCCTGGGATCGGTGCCTCGATGCGGACGCCCATGGCGGCGAGGTTGAGGGCGATGTCGTTCGCGAGGGCGACGATGCGGCTGATCTTGACGCCGGAGCCGGGCGCGAGTTCGAAGCGGGTGATGGCGGGACCGGTCGTGATGTTGACGACCTTCGCCTCGAGTCCGAAGCTCGCAAGCGTGTCGACGAGCGTCCGGGCCATCGCTTCCACGGAGGCCTGGTCGACGCGGATGGGACGCGGGGGGTCCTGGGACAGGAGTTCGATGGGGGGGAAGACGTACGGGCGCAGCAGCGGTTCCGCGGGCGAGTCCACCGGGTTGCCGTCGGCATCGAGTGTCGGGGCGGGACGGCGGGCCACGCGCGACGAGGTGGCGAGGACGGGCGCGGAGGGTTCGACCACCGCCTCGTCGTCGTCGTCCTCCTCGAACAGGTCCGGAGCGGGACCTGCGGTGGGTTTCCGAAGGTCCTGGGAACCGGCGAGGAAGGAGGGCACGTCGAAGGACGTTGTCACCGGCGGAATCGGCGCTGCGGAAGCGGTCGACGCTGCGGGAGGTGCCGGAGAAGGGGTCGGAGCGGCGTCCTTTCCAGGGGCCGACGGCGTCCCGACGACCATGTCGTACGAAGCGCGCTTGGCGTTGGTCTCGCGGATGGCGGTCACGCCGGACGTGATGGCGGTGCCGACCGTCCTTCGCGTCGCGGTGAATGCTCGGGACAGCGAGATGTTGAAGAGGATCACGATTTCCGCGAGGACCGCGCCGACCAGCAGGACGACGGCTCCCGTGCGCCCGACGACGGACTGGAGGCCTTCGGCGATCACTCCGCCGCCGAGACCGCCGGCGAGCGCCCCCGCGGGAAGACCGGCGAGGTCCGAGCCGTTGCCCATGTTCCAGAGCCGGACCAGACTGTCGAACGCATTGGACGAAAGCCCACGCACGACACCCTCGCCGACGGTCACGAGGTGGATCAGCGCCGAGGCGGCCGTCAGGAGGACCGTGACGTGGACGAAGCGGAGGCGCGTCCGGTTGGCCTCCCGCTC
>CAXNDY010000022.1:0-8900 GCA_964201095.1 Saccharofermentanales bacterium | reverse complement strand
CGTGTGCGGACTGGCCGGCGCGTCGCGCGAAAGCCGGGGCCACCCGCTGAACCAGAAGGAAGTCGCCATCCGCTACGCCGCCTCGATCGGCAAGCGGTACGAGGAGTTGAATCTCGTCGTCTCGCATATCGGCGGCGGCGTCTCCGTGACGGCACACCGCAAGGGCCGCATGGTCGACACCACGGACGTCGTGAATGGCGACGGCCCGTTCGCTCCAACCCGCGCCGGATCGATTCCCGGCTCCGTGCTGATCGCCATGTGCTTCTCCGGAAAGTTCACGCAGAAGCAGATGATGGACTACTTGACCAAGAACGGCGGCCTCGTCGACCACCTCGGCACCGCGGAGGTCCTCGAGGTCAAGGAGCGGATCGCGAAGGGCGACGAATATGCGAAGCTCGTGTACAACGCGATGATCTACCAGATCGGCAAGAACATCGGCGCCTATGCGGCCGTTCTTCACGGAAACGTCGACGCCGTCCTGCTGACCGGAGGGATCGCCCGCGACGCCTACCTGGTGGACAAGGTCCGCGGGATGGTGGAATTCATCGCCCCCGTCGTCGCCATGCCGGGAGAGTTCGAGATGGAAGCCATGGCAGCGGGCGCCCTGCGCGTGCTGTCCGGAACGGAAACACCGAAGAGCTACACGGGCGTGCCCGTCTGGAGCGGATTCCAGAAGTAGGATATCGGAAGGAAGACAAGGAGAAGGAACATGAAGGACGAAGTGCTGGCCCTGATGATCCAGAAATGCAAGACGCTCGTGGGGGAAAAGCCCATGGACGCCGCAACCCGGTTCGAGGACCTGGGAGCGAAGTCGGTGGACCTCGTGAAGATGATCGCCACGCTCGAGGACGAGTTCGGCGTCGATATCAATTTCATGGAATTCCGGAGACGGAAGACGCTGGGCGAGGCCGCGGAATACGTGGCGAGCCTGGCTTGACGAGCGGAAAGAGGAGAACGGAATGAAGGCCGAGGAAATCATCAACAAGCCTGTAGAACGCATCGTCAAGAAGATCGACTTCAACGGAGAGATCATCGACTGCTACTATCGCAAGGCCAGGAAGCCGATGACCAAGGAAGAGATCATGGCCCAGGGCCCCGGTGGCAACACGTTCGCGTTCTGCCCCCCGAAGAAGACCGAGACCGTGTACCCGGAACCCGGCATCGTCTCCCACCACGACGTCGGCGTGAAGATGCGCGACGGCGTCACGATCTACGCCGACATCTACCTTCCCGAGCACGCGACGGGCAAGATCCCCGCGATCATCTCCTGGAGCTTCTTCGGCAAGCGCCCCGGCGACGGCCAGGACGAGTGGAAGATCATGGGCGTGCCGGCGGGCACGGTCTCCCTGATGGCCAAGTTCGAGTCGGCCGACCCGGGCTACTGGTGTCACCAGGGCTACGCCGTCGTCAATGTCGACCCGCGCGGCATCGGGCATTCCGAGGGTGACCACCACCTGTTCGGCACGCAGGACGGCCGCGACGGCTACGACCTGATCGAGTGGCTTGCGGTCCAGGACTGGTGCAGCGGCAGGATCGCCCTGTTTGGAAACTCGGGTGTCGCGATGACCCAGTGGCGAATCGCCGCGGAACAACCGCCTCACCTCGCATGCATCGCGCCGTGGGAAGCGACCGGCGACCTGTACCGCGAATCCGCCTATGAGGGCGGCATTCCGGCCTACGCCTTCATGGAGGGCGTCGTCGGCTTCACGACCGGCGACAACTACATCGACGATATGGTCTACATGGCCTGCAAGTACCCGTTCATGAACGGCTACTGGAAGGACAAGATCCCGCAGTTCGAAAAGATCCGCATCCCGGTCTACGCGACCGCCTGCTGGAACCACTTCCACCTGCGCGGTTCCTTCGAAGGCTTCAAGAAGATCCGGACGGCCAAGAAGTGGATGCGCGCCCACCGCGAGTTCGAATGGCCGGACACCTACGGCAACAAGGGTCTCGTGGACCTGCAGCTCTTCTTCGACCGGTACCTGAAGAACATCCGCAACGGGTGGGAGCTCACCCCGAAGGTCCGCATCGAGGTCCAGGACGCGTACGACTACGACTTCCAGACCGACCGCCCGGAGAAGGAATTCCCGCTCGCCCGCACCGAATACAAGAAGCTGTTCCTCGACGCCGCGACGAAATCCATGTCCTACCAGGCACCCGTGAAGGTCTCCGCAGTCTCCCACGACGGCGCGACGGGCACGACGAACTTCGACGTGACATTCACCGAGGACACCGAGATCACCGGCTTCATGAAGCTGCACCTGAACGTCGAGGCCCGCGGCCACGACGAGATGGACCTCTTCATCGCGATCAAGAAGCTGGACGAGCAGGGGAATTTCCTGCCCGTCAGCGTCCTCGGCGAGCCGCATCCAGGCGCCTGGGGGAAGATGCGCGTCTCCCACCGCGAACTCGACCCGAAACTGTCGACCGACTACCAGCCGGTCCAGGCGCACCTGGGCGAACAGAAGCTCAAGCAGGGCGAGATCGTAGCGGTCGACATCGAGATCTGGCCGACCAGCCGCCTCTGGCACAAGGGCCAGCAGCTGCGCGTCGAGATCACGGGCGACTACCGCCGCGAGGGCTGGTTCGAGCGCCTCGAATGGGACCATGACAACCACGGAGAGCACGTGTTCCACACGGGCGGCCAGTTCGAATCCTATCTTCAGATTCCAGTCATCCCGCCGCGCTACACCGTCGGCGACTACGTCTACCGCTAGGCCGCGAAGGCGGCGGCCGGTCCACCGGACCGCCGCTTTAGCCGGACCTCGCAATCGAACGGAGGACTTCATGCGCGACCCCCTCAAACAGAAGGCGAATGCGATGCTCGGCATCGCGACCGGCATCAATTTCCTTGCCGGCCTGCTCTATATCTGGAGCGTCATCGCCAAGGGGCTGGTCGAGAAATGGGGCTGGACCAGCACCCAGGCCTCACTGCCCTATACGGTCGCGCTGGTTTCCTTCGTCGTCACGATGGCCCTCGCCGGGCCGCTGCAGGACCGGAAAGGTCCCCGACTGACCGGGACCCTGGCCGGTCTCCTGATGGGTCTCGGCCTGATCCTGTCGAGCCTCACGAAGAACCCGACCCTCATCGCACTGACCTTCGGCGTGATCGCCGGCGCCGGCATCGGGCTCAGCAACGTCTCCACCTCGCCCCCCGCGGTCAAGTGGTTTCCGGCGAGCCAGAAGGGCATCGTGACCGGTGTCGTCGCGGCCGGCGTAGGGATCGCGTCCGCTTTCTACGCACCGTTCGCGGACTTCTGCATCCGCACGTTCGGCATCGACGCGACCTTCCTCGCGCTCGGGGTCGGCATCCTCGTGCTCGTTCTCACGCTGGCGCAGTTCCTCAAGAATCCGCCCGCAGGCTACCCGCCGGTCGAAGCTCCCCACACCGACGCCGCGAAGGCCGCGCACCACGCGGTCGCCGCGGACGCGGATTGGCGCGTCATGCTCCGCCGCCTCGACTTCTGGCGCCTGTGGGTGATGATGGCCTTCTCGTCGACCGCCGGCCTGATGATCATCGGCCACGCCGCCAAGATCGTGAAGCTGCAGGCGCACTGGGACGGCGGCTTCCTGCTCGTCGTCCTGCTCGCCTTCTTCAACGCCGGCGGCCGCGTCCTCGGCGGCTGGGTCTCCGACCGCCTCGGCCGAATCGTCCTCCTGCGCCTCGTGTTCCTCGGCCTCGCCGCGACCATGTGCCTCTTCCCGCTGTTCACCAGCATCCCGCTGCTCGCCGTGGGCACCGCTCTCACCGGGCTCTTCTACGGCGCTCTCTTCGCGGTGTTCCCTTCGACCCTCATCGAGCGCTACGGCGTGAAGAACTATGGTTCCAATTATGGACTGCTCATGACCGCCTGGGGCACCGGCGGCGTGATCGGACCGATGGTGGCCGCCGCCGTCGTGGACGGTACGAAGACCTACTTCTGGGCCTACTACGTCGCCGCAGCCCTCTGCGTCGTGGCGATCCTCGTGTCCCTGACCTTCCGCAAGACCGCCACGGTGCGGCCCGCCAACGCACAAGGAGCCTAGATCCATGGACGGAATCCGATTCACCCTCGACGGCAAGGAAATCGTCGCCCAGCAGGGACAGTCCGTCCTGCAGGCTGCGTTGGACGCCGGCGTCTACCTTGCCCACTTCTGCGCGCACGACGACCTGAAGCCGGCCGGCTCCTGCCGTCTGTGCGTCGTCGAGGTCGAGGGCGTGGCCGACCCGGTCACCTCCTGCTCGACGCCCGCGAGGGAAGGCATGGTCGTGTCCTCGCGCACGCCGCGCCTCAAACGCCTGCGCCGGCTCGCCGCCGAGCTCGTGCTCGCGCCCCACCCCTCCGAGTGCACCTCCTGCAACAAGTATTTGAAGTGCGAGCTGCAGTCCCTGATCCAATACCTGGAGGTCACCGACCAGCACCTGCGCAAGCGTCCGAACCTCATCGAGGCGGACCTCGCCAACCCGCTGGTCTACCACGACATGTACCGCTGCATCCTCTGCGGCCGCTGCGTGCGCGCCTGCTCCGACCTGCGCGGCGTCGACGCGCTGACGTTCGGTCGCAAGGACGGACGCGTCCGCATCCTGCCGAAGAGCGGGTCCCTTGCTGACTCCGGCTGCAAATTCTGCGGCGCCTGCGTCGAAGTCTGCCCCACCGGGGCCATCATGGACCAGATCGGCATCGTCCGGACCGACATGAAACGCGACGACGCGCTCGTGCCCTGCCGCGCAGCCTGCCCCGCCGGGATCGACATCCCGCGCTACATCCGCCTCGTCCAGGAGGGGCGCGCGGCCGAAGCCAACGCCGTCGTGCGCGAGAAGGTCCCGTTCCCGGCCGTCCTCGGCTACATCTGCAACCACGTCTGCGAGTCGAAATGCCGCCGCGCCGAAGTCGACGAGGCCGTCTCGATCAAGCAGCTCAAGCGCTTCGCCGCGTCGCAGGACGACGGCTCCTGGCGTGCCGGTTCGTTCCGGCTGCCGTCGACGGGGAAGAAGGTCGCCGTGATCGGTTCCGGTCCCGCCGGACTGACCGCCGCCTACTACCTTGCAAAACTGGGGCATTCCGTCGTCGTGCAGGAAGCACTTCCCGTCGCGGGCGGCATGATGCGCGTCGGCATCCCGGGATATCGCCTGCCGAACGAGGTTCTTGCCGGAGAAATCGCGGAGGTCACGGCGCTCGGCGTCGAGATCCGCACCGGCTCCAAGGTTGACTGCGCCCCCGCGCTGCTCATTGACGGGTACGACGCGGTCCTCGCGGCCGTCGGCACCCACCAGGGCGCGAAGCTCCCGATTCCGGGCGCCGAACTCTCCGGCATCCTGATCAACACCGACTTCCTGCGCCGCGTCAGCCTGGGCGAAAAGGTCCCGGTCGGGGAGCGCGTGGTCGTGCTCGGCGGTGGGAATGTCGCCTTCGACTGTGCGGGCGCCGCGCGCCGACTGGGTGCGAAGGACGTGACCGTCGTCTGCCTCGAGGCGCGCAACGAGATGAAGGCGAGCCCCGAGGAGATCGACGAAGCCCTCGACGAGGGCACGACCGTCCACGCCTCGGTGACGTTCCAGGGCATCGAGGGGGAAGACGGCCACGTGACCGGCGTCAAGTGCAGCAAGGTCTGTTCCTTCCACTTCGACGAGCAGGGCCGCGCCGTGATCCTGTGCGAAATCGGCTCCGAGCACGTGATCCCCGCCGACACGATCGTCTTCGCGGTCGGCCAGCGCCCCGACCTGACCGCGGACTTCGGCCTGCCGCTCGCCCGTGGCAACCGCATCGTCGCGGACCCGGAGACGCTCGCGACCTCCGTTCCCGGCATCTTCGCCGCGGGCGACGTCGTGATCGGCACCGCTTCGGTCATCGAGGCCATCGCGTCCGGCCGTCGGGCCGCCTCCGCCATCGACCGCTACCTCGGTGGACTGGGCCTGATCGAGGAGACTCTCGCACCCGTCCGCCCCGCGAACCCCTATATCGGCCGGCAGGAGGGATTCGCCTCCGTGCCGCGCACCTGCACGGACTACGCGCCGGTCGAGCAGCGCGACCTCGAGACCCTGGTCGACCGCGGCTTCGGCTGCGAGGCGGCCGACTGCGAGTCGGGACGCTGCCTGCAGTGCGACCTGAGGCTGGGCATCACCCGGCAGAAGTTCTGGGGTGAATACGATGTCCATTGACGCGAGGACCCCCGAGATCCTTCCCACCGCCCATGTGGCGTGGATGCTTCCCGCAGCGCCGGTTTCGGCCGCGGACCGCGCGGAATCCCTCCGCCGGACCCTCGCCCTATACCCCGCCGAAATCCTTGCACGCGTCGAAACAGCGGGATTGCGCGGCCGGAGCGGCCAGGGACGACCCGTCGCCGACAAGTGGCGCCTGTGTGCTGTCCAGCCGGACGGGCCCAGGTACGTCGTCCTCAACGCCACCGACGCCGACCCGCTGATGCCCGCCGCGTCCGTCCTGCTCCGCACCGACCCGATCGACGCTCTGGAAGGTCTGCGCATCGCAGCCCGCGCCGTTGGCGCCACGACCGGCTTCGTCTTCGTCGACCGGGACGACACCGACCTCCAGGTCTTCCTGACCCGATGCATCCAGGAGATGGGCGGCGAGCTGCCCCTCGCCATCGCCCCCGGCGAAGCCCGCTTCGTCTGCCGCGAGGACACCGCGCTGCTCGCCTCCATGGCCGGCCGACCCACCATGTCCTCCCTCACGCCCCCGATGCCGGCCGAACGCGGCTTCGACGGACGGCCGACCGTGGTGCACCACGCCGAGACCTATGCGCAGCTGGCCGCGCTCTTCCGACGTGAGCCTGCGCCTTCCGATCCCGGCACCAAGCTGTTCCGCGTCGACGGACCCGTCCTCCGGCCCGGGATGTTCGAGCTCCCTCTCGGTCTCCCGCTTCGCACCGTGGTCGACGAGCTCTGCGGCGGCATGCTGCCGGGGAAGACGCTCCAGTTCGTCCAGGTCGGCGGCCCCAACGGACCGGTGCTGACTCCCGACGAGCTCGACATCGCCCTCGACTACGCCGCCTTCGAGGCCTGCGGGCTCCGGCTCGGCTCGGGCAGCGTGGCTGTCTTCGCCCAGGATGCCTGTATCGTCGACTTCGCGAAGAACCGCCTGACTTTCCTGGAGGAAGCCTCCTGCGGCCGGTGCGTCATGTGCCGCGAGGGGTCGTGGCAGGTCCGCGAGATCCTCGGCGATATGACGGTGGGGAAGAGCCGCCAAGACGACCGCGAGACGCTCGAGGAGCTGTGCGCCGGCATGCGCGAAGGGTCCCTCTGCTCCGTCGGCCAGACCGCCCCGGATGTCGTCGTCACCGCGATGGCCCGATTCGGAGACGCCTTCGAGCAGCACATGAAGCGGAAGAAGTGCGCGACCCTGGTCTGCAACCGCTACGCCACGTTCCACATCCTGTCCGACAAGTGCACGGGCTGCACGGATTGCCTCCGCGAGTGCCCCGTCCAGGCCATTTCGGGTGAGGACGGCTACATCCATGTCATCGACCAGGATCTGTGCAACCAGTGCGGTATATGTGAAACCATCTGCAAGCCCGGAGCGAATGCGGTGGCCCGCGCCGGGACCGTCAAACCGCAGACCCCGCCCGAGCCCGTTCCAGTCGGCACGTTCAAGGCGAAGCCGGTCGGACTCGGGGGACTGGGTGGACTCAGGAGACCCACGGCCTGAACGGCCGACAAGGAAAGGAAGGTACCGACCATGATCAAGCGCGAACTCAAGGAATGCAAGCCGTACGACCCGCCGAAGCACTCCAAGATGGTGGCGATCCGCCTGCAGGGGAAAGAGGAGTCCGGAGCGACGAAGTTCTGGATGGGGATGTCCCACTTCCTTCCGGGCGGCGGCGCCGAGCTGGACTACGAGAACAGCCCGACCGAGAAGATCTACTTCGTGAAGAAGGGCGAGATCGTCATCACGAACGCCGCGGGCGAGCGGTTCGTCTTGAAGGAGAACGACTCGATCTTCATCGGCCCGAACGAGGCCCGCACGATGATGAACGAGAGCAACCTGCCGGCGACCGTCCTGGTCGTCATCAACTACCCCGCGTAAGGAGGCCTTCGACATGGTGGCACTGGAACGTTCGTTCGTGAAGGACATGTTCAATCTCTCCGGCAAGGTGGCGCTGGTCACCGGCGGGTCCGGCGCGCTCGGCAGCACGATCGCCAAGGGCTACGGGTATCAGGGCGTGAAGGTGATGCTCACCGGCCGCAACGAAGACAAGCTGAAAGCGCTGTTCGCCGAGTTCACCGCGGAGGGCATCGACTGCGCCTACAGCGTGGGCGACCCTGCGGTCGAGGTGGATGCGGAACGCATCGTGGTGGACACCGTCGCGAAGTTCGGCACGCTCGACGTCCTGCTGACGGCGCACGGCTACAGCAAGCCCGGCTCGATCCTCGAGCAGCCGACCGATGCGTGGCAGGCCATGATGGACGCCAACGTCCGCGGCGCGTATCTCATGAGCAAGTACGCCGCCAAGCAGATGGTAGCCGCAAAGACGAAGGGCCGCATCATCCTGGTCTCCTCCGCCCGCTCGAAGCGCGGCATGAAGGGTTATACCGGCTACTCGACGTCCAAGGCAGCCGTCGACCTGCTCGCGCAGTCGTTGGCGTGCGACCTCGGCGAGTTCGGCATCCTCGTGAACACGTTCAACCCGACCGTGTTCCGCTCCGACCTGACCGAGTGGATGTTCCACAACGACAACGTGTACCAGAACTTCCTGAAGCGCCTTCCCATCGGCCGCCTCGGCGAGCCGTCCGACTTCGTCGGCATCGCTTCCTTCCTCGCGTCCGACGCGGCCGCCTTCCTTACCGCCGGCAACTACGCAGCCGATGGCGGCTACTGGGGCAACTGACGTGGCGGGCATCCGGATCGTCGCCGTCGCGGGCGGCGGGCTCATGGGCTGCGGCATCGCGCAGGTGTTCGCGG
>CAXNDY010000021.1:0-9007 GCA_964201095.1 Saccharofermentanales bacterium | reverse complement strand
CGAAGGCGTACATGCCGGCGTTCATCTCGTGCAGGGCACGCTGTTCGGGCGTCGCGTCGCGTTCCTCCACGATCCCCGCCACGGCGCCATCGGCGCCGCGCACCACGCGCCCGTAGCCGGTCGGGTCCGGCGCGTAGGCTGAAACCAGCACCACCGCCGCGCCGCTCGCCTCGAACCGGGCGACCAGCGCCTCGAGGGTCTTGCCACGGAGCAGCGGGGTGTCGCCGCACAGCACGAGCACGCAGCCCGTGCGCCCCGCGAGGAACGCCCCGGCCTGCATGACGGCGTGCCCGGTGCCGAGCTGGCGCTCCTGGACGACGAAGGTGCAGGTATCTCCGAGCACGGCACGCACCTGTTCCTGCTGGTGCCCGACGACGAAGACCTGTTCCGGCACGCCCGCCTCGGCCAGCGCGTCGGCCACCCAGCGCACGAGTGGCTTCCCTGCCGCCGCGTGGACCAGTTTCGAGCGCTTGGAGCGCATCCTCTTCCCCTCGCCGGCGGCGAGCACGATCGCACCGATTTCCATGATTTCCTCCTGATTGGCCCTTCTGGAATTATACCGCGTCCCGTCCCACCTGTGGATAACTTTGTCCCTCCACCTGTGGATAGTGTGGATAAGTCTGTGAATAACTCTCTGGGCGTGTTTCACGGTTTGAGGGCTTTGAAGCGCTAGAGCGGTCTATGTTTCACGCTTTCCGACTTCGCCGTCCGTGGCGCCGAGGCGCTCGAACTGACTGTCGTAGAGCGCCCGATACGCGCCATCCGCCGCGATGAGCTCGTCGTGCGTCCCGCTCTCCCGGATGCCGCGGTCCGCGATGTACAGGATGCGGTCGGCGTTGCGGATGGTGGACAGCCTGTGGGCGATGACGAAGGAGGTGCGTCCGGCGAGCAGGGTCTCGAGACCCTTCTGAAGCGCCTTCTCCGTGCGCGTGTCGATGCTGGCCGTCGCCTCGTCGAGGATCAGGATGCGCGGGTCCGACAGCAGCACGCGGGCGAAGGAGATCAGCTGCCGTTCGCCGGCCGAGATCCCGGTGCCGCGCTCGTGCACTTCGGTCATGTAGCCGAGGGGCTTCCTGCGGATGAATTCGTCCGCGCGAACCGCCGTCGCGGCCGCGACGCACTCCTCGTCGGTGGCGTCGAGTCGCCCGTAGCGGATGTTGTCCATCAGCGTCCCGGGGAAGAGGAACGGCTCCTGGAGCATGATGCCCATCTGCCGCCGCAGCGAATCCATGCGCACGGCCTTCACGTCGCATCCATCGATGCGGACGGCGCCTTCCTGGATATCGTAGAAGCGGCTGACCAGGCTGACGATGGTGGACTTCCCGCCGCCCGTGGGGCCGACCAGCGCGACGGTCTCGCCCGGCGCGACGCGGAAGGACAGGTCCTGGAGCACGGGTGTCCCCTTGTCGTACCAGAACCCGACGTGGTCGAAGACGACCTCGCCCGCGATGGGCGGCAGGTCCTCGGCGCCGGGCGCGTCCTCGATGACCCGGGGCTCGTCCAGGAACTCGAAGATCCGCTCGATATAGGCCGCGGCCGACAGGAGGGAGTTGTAGAAGGCCGACAGGTTGTTGATGGGCGCCCAGAAGCGCCAGACGTAGCCGACGAAGGCGACGAGCACGCCGACGCCGACCCCGGGCCGCAGCCAGAGGGCGCCGGCCCCGTACAGCAGGGCGACCGTCGCGTTGGAGACGGTGTCGATATAGGGCCACATGGAGATCGAGATCATGGCGGAGCGCATCCAGTCGCGCTGGTACTCCACGTTCAGCCGGTGGAAGATCCCCTGGTTCACCTCTTCGCGGACGAACGCCTGGGTCGCGCGGACGCCCGCGATGCTTTCATGGGTGTAGGCGTTCATGTTCGAGATCTTGCGGCTGAGCTGCTGCTGGGCGCGACGCTGGCGGCCCTTCAGCAGGAGGAGCCCGACGGCCAGGAACGGGACGCCGGCCATGGCGTAGAGGGTCAGCAGCGGGTCCACCGCCAGCATGTACCCGAAGATGATGACGAGGCTCGATAGGTCGGCGAGCATGTTGACGATGCCGCTGGACAACAGGTCGCTGATGCTGTTGACGTAGTTCACGAGGCGTACGAGGACCTTGCCGTGGGGTCGGCTGTCGAAGTAGGAGAAGGGCAGCGTCTGCAGATGCTCGAACATGTCGAGGCGGACGTCGTGGATGATGCCCTGGCCGACCCGGACCATGAACTTCATGCGGAAGCGCATGGCCACGGCGGTGGCGGCGACGGTGACGGCGTAGCCGAGGGACAGCAGGGCGAGCCCGGTCACGTCCTTGCGCGGAATCAATCGGTCCAGGGCGACCATGAGCATCAGGGGCGCGAGGAGCCCGAGGGCGTTGGCCCCGACCGTCAGGGCGAGCGAGGCGGCGACCTTGCCTGTGTAGGGCTTGAGGTAGGACAGCATGCGGCGGAACTGTTTCGCGTTGAACGGTGCGTCGAGGGCTTCGTCGATGTCGTACTTGTTGCGTGCCATGTCGGTTCAGTCCTCCCTTCCGGAAAGACCGGCCTGGGTCCGGTACATGTCGGCGTAGAGCCCGTCGAGGGCGAGGAGCGTCGCGTGCGTGCCGCGCTCGGCGACCTCCCCGTCCTGGAGGACCAGGATCAGGTCGGCCCGGCAGACCGAGGAGATGCGGTTGGCCACGACGAAGACGGTCCGGTCGCCGTACTCCGCTTCGAGGGCGTCCTGGATGAAGGCCTCGGTCTCCATGTCGACGGCGGACGTGGTGTCGTCCAGCACGAGGATGCGTGGGTCGGTGGCCAGGGCGCGGGCCAGGGAGATCCGCTGGCGCTGGCCGCCCGACAGACCCACGCCGCGCTCGCCGATGATGGTGTCGTACCCTTCCGGAGTGCGGCGGATGAAGCCGTCCGCATCGGCCGCGCGGGCGGCGCGCAGGACCGTCTCCTGGGACGCGTCCGGGACGCCGAATGCGATGTTGCCCTCGATGGTGTCGGAGAAAAGGAACACGTCCTGCATGACGACGCCGACGGCGCGGCGCAGCACGGCGAGGTCGCAGGTGCGCACGTCGTGTCCGTCGACGCGCACCGACCCGGAGGTCGGGTCGCGGAAGCGCGACAGGAGGTGCACCAGCGAGGTCTTGCCCGAACCGGTGGCACCGAGGATGCCGACCGTCCAGCCCGCCTCCGCCTCGAAGGTGACCTTCCGGAGGGCCAGCGGCGGCTCCTGCCCCTCGCACTCCGCATAGGCGAACGAGACGTCGCGGAATTCGACGCGGCCGACCACCGGTCCCTGCCAGACGTCCTTCTCCGGCGTGGAGATCTTCGGCCTGGTCATGAGCAGTTCCAGGATCTTGTCCGCGGAGGCGGCGAAGCGCTGGACCTCGTTCATGAGCCAGCCCGCCATGCGCATGGGGTTGCTGAGGACGTAGAGCAGGCCGCTGAAGGTCACGAGCCCGCCGAGCGTCAGCCGGTCCAGCATGATCAGCCACCCGCCGATGAACAGCACCGGCACCATGAGGAACCCCGAAAGGCCTTCGAGCCAGGGCATGTATCGCATCCAGATGGAGGCGCTGCGGATGTTGACGTCCCGGTAGGCCTCGTTCTCGACTTCGAAGCGCGCGGTCTCGTGGACCTGCCGCGCGAACGCGCGCACGACGCGGTGTCCGCCGATGTTCTGCTGCACGGTGGTGTTGAGTTTCGCGAACTGGCCGCGCACTTCGGACCAGACCGGGCGGATCTCCTTGCCGAGCCGGTAGGTCAACCAGCCGATCAGCGGGCTGAAGACCGTGGCGGCGAGGGCCAGGATCCAGTTCAGGCTGAACAGGTAGACCGTGCCGACCACGAACAGCGTCACGTATTCGAAGCTGGCGTAGACGGTGTATGCGATGAAGTGCCGGACCATGTCCATGTCGCCGGTGGCGCGGGCCATGATGTCGCCCGTGTCGGCGGAGTCGTAGTACGAGCCGTCGAGGTCCTGCAGGTGCCGGTACATGCCGGTCCGCAGCCGCAGGATCGTGTCCTGCGAGGAGATCTCGAAGAAGTAGCGGTAGAGGACGCCGCCCAGCGCGCGGGCCAGCGGCACCCCGACGAGCAGCGACAGGTAGAGCGGGAGCCGCTCCACGTGGCCGCCGCGCAGCACCTCGTCCACCAGGCGCCCCGCGATGATGGCCGGAACCATGGACGTCGCGATCGACAGGAGGTCCATGGCGATGCCGATGGCGTACTTCGGCCGGTTGGGTCCGAGGATGGCCCAGAACCACCGGAAGGGATGCCCGAAGTATTTGCCCGTCGTCTCGTGTGCGATGCCTTCGACTGGATTCGCCCGTATCATTTGTGGTACTTCTCCCCCGCTCGGATCTTGAACGCCCGGTAGCACTGCTCCAGCAGGATCAGCCTGGCCATGGCGTGCGTGAAGGTCATCCACGACAGCGAGACGCGCTCGTCCGCGCGCGCCAGCGCCTCGTCCGCCAGCCCGTTCGACCCCCCGATGAGGAAGACCGTCTCGGCCCCGCCCTTCTCCATCCAGCCCTCGAGCTTCTTCGCGAACCCGGGCGAATCGCAGGCCGCACCCGCCGGATCCAGAGCCACCACGAAGGCGTCCGCACGGATGCGCGCGAGCATGCGCTTGCCTTCGGCGGCCCTGGCCTTGTCGACCGTCAGCGACTCGGGCGCGTCGTCCACTTCGACCACCGACACCGTGCAGAATCGGGAGAGACGCTTCGCGAACTCCTCGATCCCATCGCGGACCCAGGCCTCCCGGATCTTCCCGACCGCCACCACCGTCAGCTTCATGCGCTCCGCCCCACTCTACAGTTCATGGATCTCACCCGGTTCGGAGCGCGGGGCGACGGACAGGTCGAAGTCGATGCCGACCTTCGCGCCGCACGCGTCGAGGACGGAGACGACGGTCTGGTAGGCGAGCTCCGGGAAGTTGTTCTCGTGGCTCAGGTGGCCGACGACGAAGCGCTGCGTGCCGTTGTCCAGCAGGAAGCGCACCGCCGCGCCGCAGTCCTCGTTGGAGAGGTGGCCGTGGGGCCCGAGGATGCGCTGCTTCAGCGGCCAGGGATAGCTGCCGGCGCGCAGCAGCTGCACGTCGTGGTTGGCTTCGAGGAAGACGAGGTCGCTGCCGGCGACCCTGGCCAGCAGCGCGTCCGGGACATGGCCCACGTCGGTGAAGACGGCCATGCGCGACCCTTCGGCCTCGAGGGCGTATCCGACGCATTCCGCGGAGTCGTGGGGGACGGCGAAGCTCGTGAAGGAGAGGTCCTTGACCGACGCGGTTCCACCCGTCGGAAGCACGCGGAGCAGGTCCTCGTCGATGACGCCGAGCGTCGAACGCAGGGCCTTGAGCGTCGCCGCGTTGGCATACACGGGAATGCGGTAGCGGCGCACCAGCACGTCGAGCGCGGTGGTGTGGTCGCAGTGCTCGTGGGTGACGAGAATCGCGTCGATGCAGCGGAGGTCCTCTCCGATCCGTATCAGGGCGTTTTCGATGGTCCGCGCGTTCTTGCCCGCGTCGACCAGGATCTTCGCTCCCCCGCCGGAGATCAGGACCGAGTTCCCGCTGCTCCCACTGAAGAGGGAGCAGAGGCGGGCCATCAGGGTTCCACCCTCGTGATGTCCGCACCCAGGGCCCGGAGCTTGCCGACGAGATTCTCATAGCCGCGCTCGATGATCCGGACGTCGCAGACCTCCGTCGTGCCCTCCGCGACCAGTCCCGCGACGACCATGGCGGCACCGGCGCGCAGGTCGTGCGCCGTCACCTTGGCCCCGGTCAGCTGGACCGGGCCTTCGACGATCGCGATGTGGCCCGCGGCGGTGATGTCGGCGCCCATCATCTTCAGGTCGTCGACGAACTGGAAGCGGTTCTCCCAGACGTTCTCGTTCATCCTGCTCACGCCGTCGCACAGACAGAGAAGCACCGTGGTCTGCGCCTGCAGGTCCGTCGGGAACCCCGGGTAGGGCATGGTCTTGACGTTCGTGGCGGTCCGCTCGCCACCCGGAAGGATGCGGATCCAGTCCTCGCCCTCCTCCAGGAGGACGCCCATCTCGCTCATCTTCGCGGTCAGGGGCTCCATGTGCTTGGGGATGACGTTGCGCACCGTGACGTCTCCGTTGCAGGCGGCGGCGGCGATCATGTAGGTGCCTGCCTCGATCTGGTCGGGAATCACGGAGTAGGTGCAGTTGCCGGGCAGGGCCGGTACGCCGGTGATCTTGATCACGTCGGTGCCGGCGCCCTTGACGTTGGCGCCCATGGTGTTGAGGAAGTTCGCGACATCGACGATGTGCGGCTCGCGCGCGGCGTTCTCGATCACGGTCACGCCCTCGGCCTTGACCGCGGCGATCATGAGGTTGATCGTGGCGCCGACGCTGACGACGTCGAGGAAGATGTGTTCGCCGCAGAGGCGTTCGGCTTCGATGAGGATCCTGCCGTATTCGATCGTGACCTTTCCGCCCATGGCCTCGAAACCCTTGATGTGCTGGTCGATGGGCCGCGTGCCGAAGTCGCAGCCGCCGGGCATGAACAGGGTCGCGCGGTGGTAGCGGCCGAGAAGGGCTCCCATCAGATAGTAGGACGCGCGGATGCTGCGCGCCTTCTCGTGCGTCGCCTCGCTCGTGGTGATGGAGCGCGGGTCGATGTCGACGGAGCCGTCCGGCGCGACGCGGATCTCCGCGCCGAGAGACCGGCAGATCTCCAGCAGGATGTTGACGTCGGCGATGTCGGGCAGGTTCTCGATCCGGCAGGGGCCGTCGAGCAGCATGGCCGCCGGGATGATGCCCAGCGCGGCGTTCTTGGAACCGCTGATGTTGACTTCGCCCACGAGCGGGCGGCCTCCTCGGATCACGTAGCTGGCCAATTCCTACCCCTTTCCTTCCGCGAGGCCGACGCTTCCGGCCTCCGGGTCCCCGTCGCCGTCCTCGCAGGACGTTCCGTAGACGGCGCTGGCTATTACCTTGCCAGCCGTCTCCCCGTCGATGCGCGACAGGTCCTTGGTCCCCTTCGGGACGATTCCACATTCGAGGGCGCGCGACGTCAGTTCGGCGAGCGCGGCCCGCTGGAGGGGCGTCGCCGCTTCGCCGCCCTTTCGGACGACCTCGAGGACGTCCTTGAAGACGCTGCCCGCGATCGGGATGCGGAGGACCGCGTTGGTCCCCTTCCCGAGCACGCTGGTCACTTCGATGCTGCCGCCATGGAGTTCGGCGAGTTCACGGGCGATGGACAATCCGAGACCGGTGCCGCCGAACATGCGCGAGCCGGTCATGTCGACGCGGTAGAACCGGTCGAAGATCCGCGGCAGGTGTTCCTTGTCGATGCCGACGCCCGTGTCCGACACCTTCACGTATACGTCGTTCATCAGCAGTCCGACGTAGACGGTGACGGTGCCGCCCTTCTCCGTGTACTTGATGGCGTTCGACACCAGGTTGGTCACGATGCGCTCCACGGACCAGCGGTCGACGAAGACCGCCTGCAGCCTGGCCACCGTATAGCAGGCCAGGGAGATGTCCTTCTCGGCGGCCGCGACCTGGAGGCGCTCCACGGTCGCACGGACGGCGGGTCCGATATCCAGCTGGGCCATGGGCCGGCGGATGTTCTTGCTGTCGAGGCTCGACAGGAGCAGCAGGTCCTCGACCAGCCGTTCCATGCGCAGGGAATCCTCGTGGATGCGCCAGACGTCGTTGCGGACGCCATCCTTGTCCTTCTCCGCGATGCCCCAGTCGAGCAGCGACTCGGAGTAGGTCTTGATCGTGGTCAGCGGGGTCTTGAGCTCATGGGACACGTTGGCCACGAACTCCTTGCGCTTCTTCTCCTCGCGCTCCGCCTCGGTGATGTCCTGCAGGACGGCGATGGTGCCGGCCTTTCGGTCGCGGTCGATGCGCGCCTCCTTGACCCGGATGCGGACCTGCCGCTCGCCGATGTGGGCGACCGCGCCGCCACCGCTGGTGCCGAGGAGCAGCCCGGCCCGGAGTCCGTTCGCGTCTCCATAACGCACCAGGAAGTCCTCGAGGTCCTCGGGCGCGCGCTTCAGACCGAGGATGCGCAGGGCGGCCGGGTTCGAGTTGACGATCCGACCGTCGCTGGAATAGGCGAGGATGCCGATGTCGAGGTCCGCGAGGATCGCGTCGGACTTCTGCCGTTCCTCGAGGAACTCGTGCAGCGTGGACTCCACCCGCCGGTCGTTCCTGCGCCGGGCGGTCCGGTGGCGCAACCAGGAGAACAGCAGGGCGAGAAGGACGCCCACGAGGAACCCGAACAGAACGTAGAGCAATCCGGCCTCCACGCCGACCCAGCGGGAGAGGTCGGCCACGGCGCCGGTCACGGCGGAATTCCAGCTGTCAGGGAACCACTGCCCCACCTCGGGTTACGATCCTCGTTTCTCTTATCGGTCCGGACGTCTACGTATGCTTCTCGAAGAAATATCCGACGCCGCGACGGGTCAGGATGTAGCGATAATTCTGCTGGTCGGGCTCGAGCTTCTCCCGGGTCCGCCGCACCGTCACGTCGACCGTGCGCACGTCTCCGAAGTACTCGTATCCCCAGACCTTCTCCAGAAGTGCTTCCCGCGAGAAGACCTGTCCGGCGTGCCGGGCGAGGAAGCGCACGAGTTCGAATTCCCGGAGGGTCAGTTCCACGGTGGTTCCGCCGCGACGGACCTCATAGCGGTCCGAGTCGATCTCGAGGTCCCCCATCGCGAGGATGCGTCCGGGGTCGGACGGGGCGTTCTCCTGCAGGGTCGTGCGTCTCAGGTGCGCCTTCACCCTCGCCAGCACCTCGCGGACGCTGAAGGGCTTGGTGATGTAGTCGTCGGCACCGAGCTCGAGCCCGAGGACCTTGTCGATCTCCTCGCTCTTCGCGGTCAGCATCAGGATCGGGACCGTCGTATGCTGGCGAAGCTTGCGGCAGACGTCGAAGCCGTCGACCTTGGGAAGCATGCAGTCCAGCAGGATCAGGTCGGGTTTCTGGTTCAACCCGAGGTCGATCGCCTGTTCACCATCGTAGGCGACCAGGGTGGCGTACCCCTCGCGTTCGAGATTG
>CAXNDY010000020.1:0-9016 GCA_964201095.1 Saccharofermentanales bacterium | reverse complement strand
CAGGACCTTCCTGGCGCCGTCCAGCTCTTCGGGAGAGAGCAGACCCGCATCGCCCAGCATCGCGATGGCGCGGCGGCTGGCGTCGAATTCGACCGGAAGCGTGACGAGATAGAAGAGAACGGCGACGGAATACAGCAGGATGCCGAGGTTGATGAGGAGGCCGAACTCGAAGACGATGCCGAGGATCGCAAGGTAGGGTCCCGCGAGGCTTCCGAGGTTGGCCACCGGAACCAGGAGGGCGCGGATGCGGTTCGGGAGGTATTGCTCGGCATGCTGCACGGCATGGCCGGCCTCGTGCGCCGCGACACCGATCGCGGCGACGGAGGCGCTCGCGATGGTGGCCGCGGAGAGGTGCAGGACCTCGGTCCGCGGGTCGTAGTTGTCGGAGAGGCGTCCGGAGACCCGTTCGATGCGGACCTGTGACAGCCCGCGGGCGGTGAGCAGGGTCCGGGCGGCCTGCTGACCGGTCAGGCCGCAGGAACTCCTCACCTTGTCGAACCGGTCGAAGGTGGACTTGACGAGTCCCTGGGCGAGAAGGGCCAGGACCAGGGCCGGAACGACGAGAATCAGATAGTAGGGGTCGAAGACGTATGGCATGGTTCCTCCTAGGTTCCGAACCGGGTGCCGGACCGGAGGTTGTGACCGTAATCGCGGGCGGCCATGCGCTTGCCGGAGTCGGGCTGGAGTTCGAGGATCTCGAGGGCTGCATCCGCGCAGGCGACGGCGATTCCATCCGCGGTGGGTCCGAGGAACGTGCCGGGCGCAAGGGATGCGGCGGCAAAGGCGGACTGCGGGAGCGGAGACGCGTCGGGCTCTCCCGCAAGGATACGGGCCCGTTGGATCTTGATCCGGACTCCCTCGATCGTCGTATAGGCGCCCGGCCAGGGCTGGGTCCCGCGGATGGTGTCGTGGACCCGACGCGCCGTCCAGGACCAGTCGATCCGGCCGTCCTCGCGGTCGAGCGGTCGCACGGCGGTGGCCTTCGAAGCATCCTGGGGAACATAGACCACGGAACCGGAGGCGATGCGGCCGAGGGCTTCGATCAGGGCGGCCGCACCGAGACGCGCGAGTCGGTCGCCAAGCTCCTCGGCGTCGATGTCGGCCGGGATGTGCAGGGACTTCTGGAGGAGGATATCACCCGTGTCCATGCCTTCGTCCATGCGCATCACGGTGACGCCGGTCTCCACGGCTCCATCCATCACGCAGCGCTGAATCGGGGAGGACCCGCGGTACAGCGGCAGAAGCGAGGCGTGGACGTTGAGCGGGGCGAGGCGCGGCACGGCGAGGACGCCGACCGGAAGGATCCTGCCATAGGCGGCCGTCACGAGGAGGTCGGGCTCCAGCGCTCGCAAAGCGGCCTCGAATTCCGGGGTGCGTACCTTTTCGGGCTGCAGGACGGGAAGGTCGTAGGAGAGGGCCGTGAGCTTGACGGGGGGCGGCATCGGGGTCTGGTGACGACCGGCGGGCCGGTCGGGCTGGGTCACGACGGCCGCGACCGTGCAGCCGGCGCCGATCAGGGCCTCCAGGCTGGGAACGGCGAAACGGGGCGTGCCCATGAAGACGACGCGGAAATTCATCCGTCCACCATCTCGCCGCGGACCTTGTCCTTGAACAGGACGCCGTCGAGGTGGTCGTACTCGTGGCAGAGGCAGACCGCCATCATGCCCTCGCCCTGCAGCGTGAAGGTCTGGCCGTAGCGGTCCGTGGCCTGGATCTCGACGACCTCGGGTCGTTCGACGTCGCCGTATCTGCCGGGAATCGACAGGCACCCTTCCTGGCCGACCTGCCTGCCCTCCTTGCGGAGGAAGAAGGGGTCGATGAATTCGAAGAGGCCGCTGCCGTCCCCGATGTCCACGAGGAAGATGCGTTTCAGCACGCCGACCTGCGGGGCGGCGATGCCGATGCCGCGGGCGTCGTACATGGTATCGGCCATATCGTCGAGCAAGGTGAGGATGCGGTCGTCGATCTTCTCGACCGGCCGGCTCATCTTGCGAAGGGTCTCGTCTCCATCCTTGAGGATCTGCCTGAGGGCCATGGAAGTACCTGCCTTTCAGTGGGATGATATCATAATCGCCCAAGCAAACCCAGAACCGGCGTGACGGAAACGGCGCCCTGGTTCCCGAAGAGGCGCTCCAGCGGATGAAGGTCGACGGAACGGGAACGACGAAGCTGTTCGACGGTCACCCCTTAAAGGAGGTTGTATGGATCCACGTCCAGCGATAGGACGCACTCCTTGAAGGCGCCTGCATCCGCGACGGTTTCGAACAGCGAGGCGAGGGTCGCGGCCGCGGGCGCCTTCACGACGACCCGGTGGCGGAAGCGGTCGCGCAGCTTGAACATGGGAGCCTTGCCCGCATCCGATACCACGACGCCGGCGAAGGCCTCCTCCTCGGAGCAGCGTCCCCGCAGCATGGCGGCGACATCGCGGGCCGCATCGAACGACGCCGCGGAATTCTTCGAGGAAAGGGTGACGATGCCGACCGAGCCGAAGGGTGGGTATCCCATGGCCTTTCGGAAGGCGGTTTCCTTGGCGAAGAAGCCTTCGAAGTCCTGGTCCTTCGCGCAGCGCACGGCGTAGTCGTCCACGTTGTAGGCCTGGATGACGACCTTTCCCGGGTCCTCTCCCCTGCCGGCTCGGCCCGAGGCCTGCACGAGAAGCTGGAAGGCGCGTTCCGACGCGCGGAAGTCGGACATTCCGAGCATCAGGTCGGCGGCCAGGATGCCGACGACGGTCACGTTCGCGAAGTCGTGCCCCTTGGCGATCATCTGCGTTCCGACAAGGGCGTCGATGCGCTCGTCGCGGAAGCGGTCCAGAATCGCGCCGTGCGACAGGCGCCCGGTCGTCGTGTCCTGATCCATGCGCAGGATCGTGCGGTCCGGGTACTCCCTATGGAAGATCTCCTCGATCTGCTGCGTGCCGACCCCCATCCTCCCGATGCCGCGCGCGCTCCCGCAGCTCGGGCACTGCTGGGGGAGAGGCGTGGCGCGCCCGCAGTAGTGGCAGACGAGCAATCCGTCGGAGGGACCGGAATGCGTCCCGACCACGGCGTGGAAGGTCAGGGAGACGCTGCAGTTGCGGCATCGGACGGTCTTCCCGCAGTCGTAGCAGAGGAAGAACGACGAGTGGCCGCGGCGGTTGAGGAACAGCATGGCCTGGTGCTTCTCGCGGAAGGCTTCGTCGAGCAGGGCGCGCAGGGGGCGGCTGAAGACGCTGCGGTTGCCTGCCGCCAGCTCCTCGCGCATGTCCACGACCGTGACTTCGGGAAGCCGAGCGCCGCCCGGCCGCTCCGTGATGCGGAGCAGGCGGGACTGCCCCGTGACCGTGCGGTGATAGCTCTCGACGGACGGCGTGGCGGAACCCAGCAGGAGGACGGCGCAGCTGTCGTGGCAGCGGAAGCGGGCGATGTCGATGGCATGGTAGCGCGGGTGCGTTTCGGACTTGTACGACGACTCCTGCTCCTCGTCGACGACGACGAGTCCGAGGTTCGCCAGCGGGGCGAAGATGCCGGAGCGGGCGCCGACGACGAGGCGCACTTCCCCGTCGAGCACGCGGCGCCACTGGCCGTAGCGCTCGACCGGCGTCAGGCGGCTGTGCAGCACCGCGACCTCGTCGCCGAAGCGGGACTGGATGCGGTGGACCATCTGCGGAGTCAGCGCGATTTCGGGCACCAGGATCAGGACGCTGCGACCTTCGTCGAGGGTACGGCGCGCGACCTGCAGATAGACCTCGGTCTTGCCGCTGCCGGTGATGCCGTGGAGAAGGAACTCCCTTGCGGCATCGTTGCCGCAGGCGGAATCCACGACGGCCCGGGTGAGTTCGCGAACCGCCGCGGTCTGCCCCGGGGTCGGCTCCTTGTCCTCGTCGGGCTCCGGAAGGGCTTCCGGGACGTCGCCGCTGCGGCGCGCCTCGGCGGTGCCGTAGGCCAGCATTCCCTTGTCGACGAGGGTCTTCAGCGTCGCCTTCGTGGTCTGGCAGGCGGTGAGGACGTCCTCGACGAGGCATTCCCCGAACTCGAGGACCATCTCGAGGATGCGGTATTGGTTGATCCGACCGATGCGGCCTTCTTCCATCAGGTCGGCCACGGCTTCGGGGTCGACCGCGAAGACCGTTCGCACGGTCTTCGCCTTGACGGCCTGACCCGATTTCTCGAACAGACGCACGACACCGGCCTTCTCGAGCCGGAGCAGCGTCACGCGGGGAATCCCCGCGGCGAGCAGCAGCGCCTCCTCGGTCATCCTGCCCTTCGGCGCGGCGGCCAGCACCTCCACCACGGCGCGCGCGACCGCGGCATCGGCCTCGTCCTCGTCGCCCATGGGCGGCACCACGGCTCCCGGCATCCTTTCCGCGAATCGCTCCGTGCGCACCGCGATGCCGGCCGGAATCATGCACTGCAGCGCGTCCCCGTAGGTGCACGCGTACCGGCGGCGCATGTGCGCCGCGAGACGGAGCTGGTCCGGTCTCAGCACCGCCGCCTCGTCGAGAAGCGCGGCGACCGGTTTGAC
The DNA here is from genome assembly GCA_964201095.1 of Saccharofermentanales bacterium. GTDB lineage: Bacteria > Bacillota > Clostridia > Saccharofermentanales > UBA5734 > CAILLO01. Next base: position 4,513 of record CAXNDY010000020.1, on the reverse strand, counting down.
GTAGAAGTCCGACGTCTCCTGCCGGGACACCGCCATGACGTAGGCCTCGACCTTCCGGTCGCCCGACCCGAAGGGGACGAGCACCCGGAAGCCGGGCGCGAGCGCGCCGGCCATCGCGTCGGGCACGGCATAGGTGTACTCGCGGTCGAAGGACCGCGTGGCTTCCCGGAGGACGACCTTCGCGAACACCCGCTCCTCCCCTACATCATTCCGAAGAGGTCGATCTGGCTGGTGTGGGGGAGCTCTTCGAGACATCGGTTGTCGGCGAGCACGGTCATCACCGCAGAACCCACGCCGGCGCGTCGCGCGAGGTCGTCCCGCGACTTGAACGTCCCGAGGTCCCTCGCCTCGGCGATGCCGCGGGCGGCGTTCTCGCCGAGTCCGGGCAGCGCGCTGAGCGGCGGGCGGATCCGCCCCTCCTCGACGAGGAAGCGCGACGCGGCGCTGCGGGAGAGATCCAGGGGCAGGAATTCGAAGCCGCGGGCGAACATCTCCTCGACGATCTCGAGAATGTAGTAGATCTTCTCGTCCCGGTCCGTGAACGTCTCGTCGCGGTCCCGCTGGCGGCGCCGAAGCGCCTCGCGGTCGGACCGCACGGTCTTTTCGGGCCGGCACATGCGCGTGGCGTCGAACGCGTCCGCCCGAACGGTGAAATAGGCGGCATAGTACTCCAGGGGGCGGTGCACCTTGAACCAGCCGATGCGCAGCGCCGAAATCGCATAGGCGGCGGCGTGCGCCTTCGGGAACATGTAGGAGATCTTCTTGCACGAGTCGATGTACCAGTCCGGCACATGGTTGTCGCGCATCAGCGTTTCCTGCTCCTCGCTCAGTCCTCTTCCCTTCCGGACCTTCTCCATGATGTCGAAGGCGGACTTGGGCGGGAGCCCCCGGTGGATCAGCCAGGTCATGATACTGTCGCGGCAGCCGATGACGTCATTGATCGTGCAGGTCCCGCTTCGGATCAGGTCCTGGGCGTTGCCCTTCCAGACGTTGCGACCATGGGAGAGACCCATGAGCTGCACCAGGTCGAAGAACCGCGTCGGCGCGGTCTCGGAGATCATGTCCCGGGCCATGTGCGTGCCGAGTTCGGGAAGCCCGAGCGTACCGACCGTCGTCACGGACCAGTCCGCGGCGATGCCGAGCGCCTTCGTCGACACGAACAGCGACATCACGTCGCGGTCCGGCAGGGGCAGGGTCCGGACGTCGAGTCCGGTCATGTCCCCGAGCATCTTGAGCATCGTGGGGTCGTCGTGACCCAGCACGTCGAGCTTCAGGATCGTCTCGTGCAGGGCGTTGAAGTCGAAGTGGGTCGTCACGATGCCGCTTTCGGAGCGATCGGCCGGCCGCTGCACCGGCGTGAAGTCGTAGATCTCCCGCTCCTTCGGCACGACCACGATGCCGCCGGGGTGCTGGCCCGTGGTGCGCTTGATGCCGACGAGCCCCTCGGACAGGCGCGTCTTCTCGGCGTTGGTGGCGAAGAGTCCGTTCTTCTCGTAGTAGCCGAGGACCATGGCGATGGCGTTCTTCTCCGCATATCCGGAGATCGTGCCGGCGCGGAAGGTATGCGTGTTCCCGAACATCTCCTCGATGTACTTGTGCGCCCGCGATTGGTAGTCGCCGGAGAAGTTCAGGTCGATGTCGGGCTGCTTTTCGCCGTTGAATCCGAGGAAGGTCTCGAAGGGGATGTCCTGGCCCTCCCGGCCGAAGGGCGTCCCGCAGAAGGGGCAGTCCTTGTCGGGCAGGTCGTAGCCGGACCCGAAGGCGCCGCTGTCGTCGAACTCCGAGGCGCGGCAGGTCGGGCAGACGTAGTGCGGGGGCAGTGGATTGACCTCGGAGATGCCGAGGAACGTGGCCACCACCGAGGACCCGACGGACCCTCGGGAACCGACGATGTAGCCGTCGTCGTTGGACTTCTTCACGAGCTTGTGGGCGATGTAGTACATCACCGCGAATCCGTGCCGGATCACGGCGGACAGTTCGCGCTCCATGCGGTCGCGCACCGGCGCCGGCAGCACCCCGTCGCGTCCATACAGACGCATCGCGGTCTCCTCGGTGAGGCGCTGGACCTCTTCGGCGGCGCCGTCGATGCCGGGGGGGAAGGAGCCGCTGGGGAACGGCCTCAGCCCATCCATGATACGGGAGGCGATGCCGACCGGGTTCGTCACGACGACCTCGAAGGCGCGTTCCTTGCCCAGATACGCGAATTCCTCGAGCATCTCGTCGGTCGTGCGGAAGTGCAGCGGCGGCTGGAGCTGGGCGTCCGAAAAGTCCTTCGCGGTCAGGAGGATCCTGCGCAGTTCGGCGTCGCGCGGCTGCAGGTAGTGCGCGTCGCTGGTGGCGCACACGGGGCGGCGCGCGGCGTCGCCGAGGGCCATCACCAGGCGGTTCAGCTGGCGGAGGTCCTCCTCCTCCTTCAGTCGTGCGTCCTTCTCCCGCAGGAGGAAGGCGTTGTTGCCGACGGGCTGGACCTCGAGATAGTCGTAGAACCGGGCTATCGCGACGAGCGGCTTGCCGCGCACGAGCGACAGCGCTTCCGGAAAGGACGCGCCCGTCGACTCGTAGGCTTCGCGGACGGCGGTGAAGACCTCGCCCGCCTCGCAGGCCGCGCCGATGACGAGGCCGGTGCGGAAATAGCGAAGGAGGCTGCGGGGGATGCGGGGCTTGTAGTGGAAGTACTTCGTGTGCGACTCGGAGACGAGGCGATAGAGGCCGTAGAGGCCGACGACATCCTTCACGAGGAGGATGATGTGGTGGACCGGGGCGGCCTTGGTGAGGAAGCGCTCCTTCGGGATGCGGCCAACCTTCTCGTCGAGTTCCTGCAGGGTCTTCACCCCGGACCGCACATAGAGCGCGTCGAAGATCCGGCCGCACGCCTCGGCGTCGTCGGCGGCGCGGTGGTGGCGCTCCTGGGAGACGCCGAGCGCGGCCGCGACGGTGGGCAGCTTGTAGTTCGCAAGCCCCTTGAGCAGCAGCTGGGAGAGGGTCAGGGTGTCGATGACGGCCGGGTTCATCTTGAGGTTGCGGGAGGTGCGGGAGCCGCCGTAGCGCAGGAAGTCGAGGTCGAAGAACGCGTTGTGCGCGACCATGGGTCGGTCCTTCATGAAGTCGGACAGGAGCTCGAGGGCTTCTTCGGGCGTCGCGGCGCCTTGGACCATCTCCTGGGTGATGCCGGTCAGCCGTGTCGATTCCTCCGGGACCGGGATGCCGGGGTCGACCATGAGCGACAGGCGTTCGCCCGGTGCGAAACCACCCTTGCCATCCGGCAGGAAGATCACGGCGCCGACCTCCAGAAGCCGGTCCTTCGAGGCGTCGAGTCCGGTGGTCTCGACGTCGACCGCGACGAATCCTCCGTCGAGGGTCGCCGTCTCCGCGCCGAAGACCGCCGCGTCGCCATCGTCCACGAGATAGCCCTCGATGCCGAAGATCAGCTTGAGGGGATTCCCGGCCTTGCGCGCCTTCTCGAAGGCGTTGAACGCGTCCGGGAAGGCCTGGACGACGCCGTGGTCGGTGATGGCGACCGCGGCGTGGCCGAACCCGGCGGCCGTCGCGACGAGGGCCTCGACGTCGCAGATGGCGTCCATGGCCGACATCTTGGTATGGACGTGGAGCTCGACGCGCTTCTCGGGCGCGGCATCGCAGCGCTCCACGGGCGCGGAGGCCTCCATCAGGCCATCGGCGCGGATCTGCAGGTCCTTCGCATACTGGGAGTCGAAGAAGACGTTGCCGTACACGCCGATGAATTCGCCCTGTGCGCAGCGCTCCAGGACGTCCTCGGCATCCTCGGGCTTGAGGAAGGCCTTGACCGCGATCGAGCTCGTGTAGTCCGTCAGCGACAAGGTGAGCAGCACCTTGGTGTTCTGGCTGATGGACCGCGTCTCGACGCCCAGCACCTTGCCTTCGACCCGGACGGTGCCGGAATCGCTGTTGAGGGAGACGACCGGGACGGTCGCGATGTTGGCGTCGGCCCGGCCCCAGAAGACACCCTCGGCCTGGGGGCGGCGCCGGTAGGGTGACTTTCCGTCGCGTCCCGGAGCGCCGTTTCCCTTGGCGTGACCGGCAGGGGGCTTCGGCATCTTCTCCCGCTCCACCGCGTTCCTGCGATGCGCTTCGTTCGCCTGCAGGTCGGCGGATTGGCAGAGCGCTTCGGCATACAAGCCGAGGTCGCCCTGGCTCCCGTCGGGGTCGACGACGCGGAACTCCACCGGTGTGCCGAGGTGGTCCTGGAAGAATCGACGCAGGTTTCCGGCGAGATCGGCGATGCGGAGGGGGTCGTGGCAGACCGTGGCGATGGCGAGGTCGACGCCGTCCACGGTCGGCGTCCAGGACGAGGCGCCGAGGAGGGTCGCGAGGAAGGCGTCGGTCGACCGGAGGCGGCGCAGGGCCCAGTCCTTGAGGCGGCAGGCCGCCTCGGACGCGTCGATTCCGGTCAGCGGAACCGGAAGGTGGAGGGAGATCCGGACCTCGGGGATGCCGGCCGAGCGCTCCATCGCATCCTCTGCGAGGCACAGCGGAC
>CAXNDY010000019.1:0-9181 GCA_964201095.1 Saccharofermentanales bacterium | reverse complement strand
GCCGGGTCCGAGAGAACGGGCTGCTCGGCGACACGGAGCAGCAGAAGTGTCTCGTCTCCGAAACGGACCACGCCTGGATTCAGAACGCCGAGCACCTTGAAGTCGGGGCGGGAGGGGGGGACGTCCTGGGTTCTGATCACCGGATTTCCCATAAAACGCTTCATTCTGGTCCCCTCTGTTCGTGTGTTGTTTCCTTACAAAGGGATAATACCGTTTGCTATCCATCCTGTCAACGGTGGACGTCTTTTCGATGTTCCGTCTGTGCCATTTCACCATCGAGTGGGCTGAGGACCGGAATCGGAACGAGGGAAACACGGTAATTCCCACGATATCAATCGTCGTGGTGTAACATGTCACTTGACAAGCGAAGCCGCATGAACGTAAATGGATGTGTGCGTTAGGAAACAATATGCGTTAAGAAGGTGACTACCCATGCAATCCAGGAAGATCACCCTTCAATATCTGGCGGACCAGCTCGGCGTGTCGAAGGTCACGGTGTTCAAGGCGCTCAACAACCAGCCGGGCGTCAGTCGGGAGCTCCATAAGCGGATCCACGACCTCGCAGCCAGCACGGGCTACCTGCAGACCTACCAGCAGAACGGCACACAGGCGGCGAATTTCGCCTTCATCACACCGAAGCGCTTCTTCGCCGAGCAGGAGATGTTCTACACCAACATCTATTTCCTGATCAACAACCGCTGCATCGCGGACGCCAAGAAGCTCTCCCTCTTCGTCGTCGAACGCGCCGACGAGGATGCGGGCCTGCTTCCCCGTACCCTCGACAAGGGCGGGTACGACGGCATCTTCGTCGGCGGCGAGATGAACGAGGATTTCCTGCGCAACCTCGAGAAGCTCGGCATCCCGATCGTCGTGATCGACTCGTTCACGAACCGCATCCACTGCGACATGATCCTGACCGACAACTACATCTCCAGCTACCTGCTGACGCAGTACCTCATCGCCAAGGGCCACCGCAAGATCGGCTTCGTCGGCCGCACGACGGACACCCACAACATCGCCGACCGATACTTCGGCTACCGCAAGGCCCTCCTCTTCGCGGGCCTGGAGTACAAGGACGAATGGAACATCGTGACCAACGACCCCGTCAATTTCCTCTACAGCCTCGATTTCGCGGTTCCGAAGGATCTGCCGACGGCCTTCGTGTGCCACTGCGACAACGCCGCGCATTTCATGATCCAGAAACTCAACCTGATGGGGTTGTCGGTTCCGGACGACGTCTCGCTGGTGGCCTTCGACAACACGGACCTCGCGAAGATCATACGGCCTTCGCTCACGACGATCGAGAACAACCGCGAAGCCTTCGCCAACCGAGCCTACGAGACCATGCTCAAGCGTCAGGTCCGCAAGGAGGCGCACCCATACCGGGTTCTGCTGACGACGACCATCGTCGAGCGCGAGTCCGTCAAGTCGATCTGACGCAGCGCGCTCCGATCGGTGCGTCCCTATCGATATGTTCCTTCGAAGTCCCTCACCGAAAGCATGAGCTCGTAACGTTCAAGAGCCATCCCCGTGAAGATGCAGTTGGACGTGGAATAGACGTATCCGCCTCCGGGCATTCCGTCCCGCAGGGCGCGTCGGCAGTCCGCCACGACTTCGTCGTCCGTTCCGGTCTGGAGTCGTCCGCAATTCACGTTGCCGACCAGACAGACCTTGTCCCCGACGCGTCGCTTGACTTCCGCGAGGTCCACGCCCGCCTGCGGGTCGAGCGAGTGCAGCGCGTCAGGACCGGACTGGATCAACTGGTCCAGGATGGGTAGGATGTTGCCGTCCGTGTGCTTGATGGTGTAGAGCCGGGCGTCCCTGCAGGCCTGCAGGAAGGCAGCGAGATACGGTGCGACGAACTCGGAGAACATGGCCGGGCTGAGGAAAGGTCCGCTGTTGAAGCAGTAGTCCGAACACAGGCAGACCCCGTCCAGGAATCCCTGTCGGGCGAGCCCTTCGACCTTGCGGATCGCGATCGCGAGACTCGCTTCGGCTTCGCTTTTCAATTTCTGCGGTTCCTCCGCGATCCGGACGGCGAAGTCCTCCATGTGGTTTCCATCCGGAATCGCGAACGTGGGATCGATGCTGGCGGCCAGGAAGAAGCGGTCCCCCGACATCTCCCGCAGGATTCCGAGCTGGCGCGGCAGCTCCTCCGGCACGTCCCATGGACAGCCGGAGACGAGGATCGCATCCTGCGCGTACTTTTCCGCCGCCTGCAGGTAGATGTCGCACATGTCCCTGCGGTGGAGTTCCTTTTCCTTCCCGGTCATGCTGTCCCATACGGGGCTCCAGCCCGAGTAGACCCGGTGGGTGGGGTGGACCCGTCCCAGGGACTCCATGGTCGGAAAGAAGACGAGTTCGAAATGCGGCACCTTCGTCCCCGGGATGGGCGCCCTCCGTTCGAGGGCGTGGATCATGGCCTCGCGCGGCTTCATCAGAGCGTCTCGTACGCGAGGAACGGGTCGTCGATTTCCAGGCATCCCACCTGGCAGTCGCTCAGGCCACAGTAGAGCAGGGCTTTCCCGTCCTTCCGCCTCAGGATCCCCGACGTGAAGACGACGTCCTGGGAACGCTTGTCCTTCTGCGGGCCGGCCGGGAAGCAGTCCCGCGTTCCGATGACCTTCGAGGGGGTCATGCTGCGCGTCTCGGGGTCGATGGCGAAGGCCATGCTGTAGTAATGGATGTAGAAGACCCCGTCGACGGTCTCGCCCCAGGACTCGTGGCCGATCACGCCGACGAGGCCGTTCTTCAGGTTGTACGGCTGGTTGGAGCCGCCCCATTCGTCCGGAAGGAAGTGGCCTTCGAGCAGTGGAGCGCCCTCGATGAAGTCGGCCGTGACCGAGTCGAGGGAGGGGGCGATGGCGAAGCCGATCTTCGCGATGCATCCGTACCGGTCGAGCATCGGCTGGCCCTGCGGCCGGCTGAAGACCGCGACGCGGCCGTCGGGCAGCTCGAGGAGGCGGACGTCCTTCATGAAGGTCGGTCCCGACAGGAACAGCTCGAGGTGGAAGATGTCCTTGCCCTTGTAGAAATCGGTGTGGTATTCGACCAGACGGTCCCCGTCCCAGGTCACGTTCACGCCGCCCAGCACCAGACCGTCGCGGAAGAACGAGACGAACGGGTCCTGCAGCGGAAGCGAAGGAGCTCCTGCGACGGGCGCCCAGACCGTGCCGCGGGGTTCGAAGAACATCGTCTTCGATTTCTCGGAGTCGCGGCTTTCGACACGGCCGGCGATCACGGTCCGCCCGACGCTCTCGAAGGGGATCGAGGGGTTGTAGACGTCGAGTCCATCGGTCCCCTCGAACACGAGGATCTCGCCCGGATGGCGCGGACGGCGATCCCGGTCGAAGGCGGTCAACGAATTCCGGACTCCCTGGGCCTGTACGTTTGCCTGGAGCATGAGCGGTCCCTCCTTGTGGAATGCGCGCTAGAACGCGTTGGCGTAGGCGGTGTCGAGCATCGCGACGATGTTGGCGGGGGCGACGTCCCCCATGACGTTGTGGACCTGGTTGAAGACGAAGCCGGAGCCCGGCTTGAACGCGGCGGTCAGCTCCACGACGTTGCGCCGCACGTCCTCCGGCGTCCCGAGGTTCAGCACGGTCTGCGTGTTGCAGCCGCCGCCCCAGAACGAGATCCGGTCGCCGAAGTCGCGCTTCAGCCCCTCCGGCTCCATGCCCGCGGCGGAGATCTGCACCGGGTTGAGCACGTCGATGCCGGCGTCGATGAAGTACGGGATGAACTCGCGCACCGCCCCGCAGCTGTGGTTGAAGATGCGGAAGTCGCTGTTCGCGTGGACGAAGGTGCAGAATTCCTTCAGGTAGGGGAAGCACACCTCCCCATAGACGGAAGGCCGCACGAAGGGACCCGTCTGCGTGCCCCAGTCGCCCCCGACGGCGACCCCCTGGATGTACTTCCCCATGCGGTCGATGACCTTGCCGACGTGCCGCAGGTTCCAGGCAAGCGTCTTCCGGTTCTGCTCGTGGATGCTCTCCGGGTCCGCGACCATGTCGCACATGTAGTCCGAGACGTCGCCGTGGAAGCCGCTGTAGCCGATGTACATCGTGAAGTATCCCGTTTCCTTGAAGAGCCGCTCGGCTTCCCGGGCGTACCGCTCGAGAAGCGCGTCCTCCTCCTCCTCGAACAGGTCGAAACCCGTTCCGTCGAAGAAGTAGCCGCCCTTCGGCATCTTCAGCCCGACGCCGGGGGCGCCGTTCGTGACGGTCCAGCTGCCGTCCTCCTGGAGGACGGGCGAAAGCGCCTTCGGGACCTGGAAATGGTAGTCTCCTCTCGGGTTCCAGTCCGACGTCCGCAGGAAGCCCGGGTGCAGCAGCGCGCAGTCGCAGTGGAACCGTTCGAGCACGTCCTCGTCGACGCGGGCCAGGAACTGCTGCGGGTCGATGACCTCGATGGTCTTCTCGGCCAATCCCAGATACCGGCGCAGGTCCCGGTACGCGAAGGCCGAGATGCCCGTCGAGTAGTGGACGCCCAGATCGATGGGCATCCGGTCGACCGGCTTGTGGTCGATGGCCGCGAGGACCCGCTCCCGCCCGGTCATCGGAGCAATACCGTTCGGATCTCGAAGGCCTTGAATTCCAATCTCCATGTTCCCTCCACCAATGGCAGCGTCTCCTGGACGCGCTCGAGCAGGTCGGTTCCGAACGCCTCGCGCGGCAGCCGGGGGTCGGAACGGAGCCACCCCGATACCGGTTTCCCTCGACTTTCGAAGAAGCGCAGCACGATGCCGCCGTCCTCGCCCGCCTTCACGGTATCGAGGACGATGCCGTCCCCATCGAAGCGGATGGGGCTGTCCGCGTCCACGCCGAAGCAGGCGACCGTCGGCTGGGCATCGACGCGCGCAGCTTTCGGCACGTCGGCCTGCAGAGCGCCGCCCGCATGCGGAAGCAGCGCATAGCCGAAGGAATGGTGTCCGAAGTCGGCCATGGGGGCCGGAGTCGTCGGGCTGCGGAGCAGGCAGAGGTCGATCTCGCCGCCGCGCAGGGAGACGCCGTACTTGTATCGGTTGAAGAGCGCCAGTCCGACCGTGCCGTCGGAGACGTCGACCCAGCCGTGCACGGGCGAATCCTGACGGACCTTCTGGAACTCGCGGTCGCACGTCGACTCGTCGACGTGTCCGAACTGGATGCCGCGCAGCAGCTCCGTGGCCCGGAAAGCCACGGGGAATCGCGTTCGGACCATCCTCCGGCGCTCCCGCCAGTCGACCTCGAACTGCAGGTCGACCTTCGCGGAGCCTTCCTCCAGCCGCACCGTCTGGACCAGCGTGGATGCGCCGTAGCGGAACGTCTGCCTACGGAAGGCGAAAGGACCGTCGGTTCCCCACTCCGTCGACTCCAGCACGAAGGTGCCGACCTGTCTCTCTCGGTAGTCGGCGGGGAAGTCCCAGGCATTGTCCGTGCCCCAGGTCCGGTTCAACCCCAGGAAGTCGTCGTAGACGGCCAGCTCGTTGACCGGCCGATCGAGCATCTCGCACGCGCTCGCCTTGTCGCAGAGCGAGGTGATCCTTCCCGCTTCGTCGAAGGCCAGTCGGACCCGGTCGTTCTCCAGCGAGCCCTTGTCCGCGGTGGAAGCGCCTTGCGGCGGCGTCCCGGAAGCCGATCGCAGCGTGCGGCAGGCGAACGCCGGCACCTCGATCCTCCGCCAGCCCCGCGCGGAGTGGGTCCATTCGGAAACCGGCACGTCGAGCGTGTTCCACAGCGCATCTTCCGCCTTCTCCCCTCCAGGCGCGACGCCTGCCAGCGCATCGGTCGCCGTTGCCGCCAGTTCCTCGAGACGGGAGAGCGCCACGACGTACCACGCCTCGCACTCGTCGTGCACGCGCTGGATGCAGGTTCCGCTGAGGATGTCGTGGAACTGGTACAGCAGGGCTTCCTTCCAGATGCGCTCGAGTTCCGCGGTCGGGTAGGGAGCGCCTTTCACAAGAAAAGCCTCGGTGCAGAGGAATTCGGTCCGATGGAGGGCGAGTTCGATCTCCCGGTTGCGCATCTTTCCCTTGGCCTGGCTGGTCAGCGTGCCGGTGTGCTTGTCCATGTCCAGAGGGCCTCTCCAGACCGGCAGGGAGTCCTGTTCCCGAGCCAGCAGGCGGAAGAACTCCGACGCCGGCATCTGCGCGGTGGGCGCGACGCCCTCCAGGTCCTTCACGCGCTCCAGCAGCTCGAGGTGCTCCATTCCGGGTCCCCCGCCGCCGTCGCCGAGGCCGAAGAGCATCAGAGCGACGTCCGGTCCCACTTCGTTCTTCCGGCTCTCCTCGCAGCGGGCGACCTCGCTCGGCGTGCACCAGCTCGAGTAGGTCTCGTTGGTCAGCGTCTGGGCCAGCAGGCGCGAACCGTCGATCCCTTCCCAGACGAAGCTGGAGAACGGGTACCGGAACAGCTCGCACCAATTGATCTTGAAGGACTCGATGGAGCCCATACCGGACTTCCGGGCAATCTGCGGAAGCGCGGCCGTATAGCCGAAGGTGTCGGGAATCCAGCAGTTCTCCGGCATGACGCCGAAATGCTCCTGGAAATACCGCTGGCCGTAGAGCGCCTGCCGGACCAGCGACTCGCCGGACGGCATGTTGACGTCGCACTCGACCCAGAAGCCGCCCTGGACTTCCCATCGACCTTCGGCCACGCGGCGGCGGATCCTCTCGAACATCTCCGGGTGCTGTTCCCGGACCCATTCGTAGAGCTGCGCCTGGCTTGCGCCGAATACGTAGTCGGGATAGCGTTCCATCAGGGCCAGCACCGTCGCGAACGTCCGTGCGCCCTTGCGCTTGGTTTCACGCACCGGCCAGGTCCAGCCGAGGTCGATGTGGGCGTGTCCCACCGCGCAGACCAGGAACGAGGGCGTTCCGCCGCGTTTCGCCAGTTCGGGCCGCAGGACCTCCCGCGCCCGGGAAGCTTCCTCCGCCGTGTAGTCGCGCAGGATCCGCGTGGCACGGGTCAGCGCGACGAGCGCGCGGGCATGGCGGTTGCGCTTCTCCGACACGGCGGAAAGGAGGTCGCGCAGCGTCGAGAAGTCGTAGTAAAGGTCGCGCAGGGCGTCCTCGCGCACCACGACGTCGGCCCGGACGAGCTTCCCCCCGCTCGGCAGGCTCCCGTGCAGGTCGTTGCATCCGGCGTCGACCCAGACGTCGATCGCTTCCCCGCCTCGAGCCGCCTCCGTCACCCAGACCACGCGCTTGCCCATCATCCCATGGGTGTATGCGCCCGACGTGCCGGCCGTCGTGATGCCGCGGACGGGCTGGCCGTTCCCGTCGAAGACGAGGCCCTCCCCTCCGACGTCGAGTAGGAGTACGACGGGCTTCCCGGCACAGTCCGCTGGAACCCGCCCCTGGAACCGGAACCAGCCGCAGTCCCAGAGACCTCCCCAGACGTCGCCCGGGCGCACCGTCGCGTGCCGTCCGAGAGTCCGCTGCGCGAAGGGGACCGGTTCCGGCGTGACCCAGACCTCGACCCGCAGCGCGTCCACGGTTCGGTACATGCGCTCCTGGAGTTCGTTCTCGCATGTTTCGAGGACGAGCCGCTGGTTGGCATGCCGCATCGGATCCATTCGAACCTCCTCGTCCGGCCACCCGGAACTCAGGTCATCTCCAGAGGCAGTCGGTCACGCAGTGCCTTTCCATGGCACCGAACGTCGCGTCCAGGTTCGCCACGGGCGTCGGCGGCCAGGGCTGGTAGACCATCGACAGTCCGCCCGCTTTCGATCCCAGTTTCATCACGCATTCGCGGATGTGGTCGTCGATGTCCTTCGGACTGCCCGATACGGTCACGTGCTGGCGGTCGATGTCGAGATCGATCGCGATGCGGCCCTTCGCCTCGCGGGCGATGGCGTCGATGCCATTCACGAGGTCCTGGAGGTTGAGGACATCTCCACCCGTGCGGATGATGTCGTCGAGGAGCGGGAGGATGAAGCCGTCGGAATGCTCGTGGACGAGGATGCCGGCCGCCTTGACCGGGCGGGTCAGCCGCTCGTAGCAAGGCGCGATGTACGTGCGGAACTGTTCGGCGGACAGCATCGGGGAGTTCTGCATACCCAGGTCCTCCGCGATGCCGATGCTGTCGGGTGAAAGGGCGATGTAGCGATGGACTAGCTTCTCGTTGAAGGCGGTCAGCATCTCGAGGAGCACCGAGAACCGGGGTTCGTCGTCCGCCATGTCGAGGATCGTGTCCATGTAGCCGCGGATGTCCTGGGCGCGGAGGAAGGTGTGCCCGTGGGGCAGTCCGCAGCTCGTGAACCAGCCATCGCGGCGAGCCGTCGCGATGCCTTCGGCGAGAGCCTTCCAGTCGACCGCGCGCGTGCCGTCGTTGACTTCGATGTCCGGGGGGCCGTACCCCTCGAACGCCGTCCAGTCCGCCAGCGGGTGCACCGCGACGCCTCCGACCATGCCGGTGTGCGGGGTCTTCCAGACACAGCCCCAGCCGTCGGTGTATGCGCCGCCGGCCACGAGGTCCGGGTAGTTCTTCTTCACGTTCTCGTGGTTCCGCGCCAGCGTGCCGGGCTCGAATCCGGGGAAGAGCACGGGATGGCGCATGCAGAGGGATTCGAGTTCCGCCTCGTCGTATCCGAATTCGGTCCAGTCGAGCCAGGGGAGTCCGGAGCCGATGGGAATCCATTCGGGTCCAAGGCTTCTCCAGGCGCGGATCCTGTTCTCCCGGTCCGTCATGTCGCCCTCCATTTGTTTCCTAACGCGATTGCCGACCCGAAGAACGAGATAGCCGGAAAGAGCGCATATGGACTTTTCCGGTGCTGTAAATCAAGGCGATTTTACCATCGGCCCATTTTGGTGTCAATGAATTGTTAATATTGGTATGCTTATTGTTGCCTAACGCAGTCCTTCACGCGATGCTCCAGTATGGAATCAGCACGACATCGCCGAGACGCTCCAGGCGGTCCTTCGTGACGACCAGCCCGGTCCGCGTCGCATTCAACCTGCGGAAGGACGCGATGCCGGCGTAGTCGGAAGCCTTGATCTGGTTCCTGAACTTGACCTCGACGGGAAGGCGTTCGCCTCCCCGCTCCAGAACGAGGTCCACCTCCTTGTCGCCGCTCCAGTAGAAGACCTTCGCCACTTCATCCGCACAGTAGGCCCTGGCCTTCTGGAGCACGACGTTCTCCACGAGCACTCCGGCAAGTTCCGGTGAGCTTTCCGTCGTCCGGAGGAAGGCGCAGACGATGC
>CAXNDY010000018.1:0-9315 GCA_964201095.1 Saccharofermentanales bacterium | reverse complement strand
GTCGCGGATGCGGTCGGCGAGGCCAAGGCTCTCGGGGAGGTCGTTCTTGCCGGCGACGAAGGCGAGCGGAAGCCCGGAGGCGGAGCGAAGGGCTTCGGCGACTTCGGCGGCGAGGTCGGTGGAGGCGAGCGCGGAATCGGCTGGCGCGGAGACAGTGAGCGCGGAATCGGCCTCCGCGGGCGCGACGACCCACAGCACGGCGTCCGCCGCGGCGAGGGCGCCGCGGGCGCGGGCGACGCCCTGCCGCTCGACGGAGTCGGCGGACTCGCGCAGACCGGCGGTGTCGACCAGGCGCACGGGGAGGCCGGCGATGGCGACGGTCTCCTCGATGGTGTCGCGCGTCGTGCCGGGGACCTCGGACACGATGGCCCGGTCGTATCCCGCGAGGCGGTTGAGCAGCGAGGACTTGCCCGCGTTGGGGCGTCCGGCGATGACCACGCTCATCCCCTCCCGGAGCATGCGCCCGGTGCGGAAGGTGGCGACGAGCGCGGCGAGCCGGCCTTCGACCGACGCGACGCCTGAAAGGAGCCGGCGGTCCGATTCGTCGGATGCCTCGTGTTCGGGGTATTCGATGGACAGCTCGATGGAGGCGAGCAGGGCGTAGAGCTCGTCGCGCAGGACGCCGACGGCCTCGGACACGGCCCCGCGCAGCTGTTCTGCGGCGGCGGCGCGGGAGCGTTCGGCCTCGGACGAGATCAGGTCCATGACGGCTTCGGCGCGGGCGAGGTCCAGCTTCCCGTTCAGGAAGGCGCGGCGGGTGAACTCGCCCGGTTCGGCGGGTCGGGCCCCGGCGGCGCAGAGGGCGTCCATCACGGCGCGCCGTACCGCGCTTCCGCCATGCACGGCGATCTCGACGACGTCCTCGCCGGTGTAGGAGCGGGGGGCCAGGAAGCGCGTGACGACGGCCTCGTCGAGGAAGCGGCCGTCGACGGGGTCGTGGAGGTGCGCGAAGACACAAGTATAGCCGGACATCGCGGGGACGCCGGCATACTCGGGGAAGCCATCGTGGGAGACATGCAGGAGCGGGTCGACCGTTTCGGCGGCGAGCTGCCCGGAGACGCGGAAGACGGCGATGCCGCTCGTGCCCGGAGGGGTCGCGGCCGCGACGATCGGGTCGCCGTCGTACGGTCTTGCCATCCTCGGCCCGGGAGCCGGTCAGTCCTCGCGCGGAGCGACGACGACGCGGCGGTTGGGTTCCTCGCCTTCGCTGTAGGTCACGACGCCTTCGTATTCCTGCAGCGCGCAGTGGACGATGCGCCTCTCGGCGGGGTTCATGGCCTCGAGGACGCTGCTGCGTCCGCTGGAGACGACCTTTTCGGCGACGCGCTCAGCCAGCTTGACCAGGGCCTCCTCGCGGCGGCGACGGTAGCCGCCGACGTCGACGACCACGCGTACGCGGTCGGTGGCGGCGCGGTTCACGGCCAGGGAGGACAGGTACTGGATGGCGTCCAGGGTCTCGCCCCGGCGTCCGATCACGGAACCGCAGTCGTCGCAGGCGGCGTCGACGCGGATCGTCTCCTCGTCGCGGGTGCAGGAGATCCGGGCGGAGATGCCGATGCCGGCGAGGACCTTGGCGACGAACGCGACGGCGTCCTCCTCCTCGGGCGTTCCGGTCTCCCCTTCGTACGTGATCTCGCCCGGGACGAAGCCCTCGTCCTCTTCGGCGTAGTCGTCCTCGTACTCGACGTAGCCATCGTTCTCGCCGACCAGACCGGCGACGGCGGCGACCTCGAGGGTCACGCGGACCTTGGCCGGACGGCGGCCGAACAGCTTGTTCTCCCCTTCGTCGAGGACCTCGATCACGACGGACTCGTCGTCGGCGGTCACGCCGAGCGCTTCGAGCGCCTCATGGATCGCATCCTGGACGGTCTTTCCGGTTCTTTCCACGGCAATAGGCATGTCCGATACCTCCTACTTGGTCGAAGCGGGGGGCTTCCCAGAGGCGCCGGTCGTCGCGGGGACGGCGACGGGCTGCTTCTGTCCAATCGTCTTGTACAGCAGGTACTGCTGGAAGATGCTCATCACGTTGTTGACGATCCAATAGAGGCCGAGCGCGGCGGGGGTCGTGAAGGAGATCATGAGCGTGAAGAGCGGCATGAAATACTGCATCCCCTTCATCATGCCGGCGGAGGGGTCGGGACCTTCCTGTCCCTTCTTGGCGGGGTTGTTCTTCGCACGGGCGGCTTCCTCGGGGTCCTTCTTCTTGGCGCCCGGCATGAAGGACTGGGTGAGCTTCATGGACAGCCACGTCGTGACGACGGCGATCACCGGAATCAGGAGGAGGGGCAGGTAGGTCCCCATCGTGTCGGCGCCGAAGATCAGCTTGGTGTCGTAGGACGGCACCTTGCCGAGGTTCAGTCCGAGGAAGGTCAGGTCGAGGAGCTGTTCGGCCTTCATGAGACCGGCGTCGACGACCTGCTTGAAGGCGGCGGCGTTGTTGCGCAGCGCGTCGATCAGCGGGAGGTTGAAGATCTGGGCCTGCTGGGCCTGCGCCACGGTGAGGAGCGGCGTGACGACGCCGTCCTGCACGTTGTTCAGCAGGATCTTGAGGATGCCGGTGGAATCGGAGACCACCTTGTCCGTCAGGGTCACGGTGCCGATCGCGGTCTTGGCGACGCCCATCATGTGGACCAGCGGCGCGGAGATGATGCGATAGACGGGCCAGATGACGATCATCTGCAGGATGGAGGGGAGGCAGCCCGACAGGGGGTTGAAGCCGTGCTTCTTGTACAGCTCCATCTGGGCCTGCTGCATCTTCTCCTTGTCGGTCCCGTAGCGGCGCTGCAGGTCCTTCATCTCTTCGCTCATGCCCTGCTGCTTGATCGTGTTCCTGAACTGGCTCACGCCGAGCGGGATCAGGGCGGCGCGGAGCAGGATCGTGAACAGGATCACGGACACGCCGTAGTTCCCGACCGTGTCGTAGATCAGCTTCACGATGAAACCGAAGATGTCGTAGAGGGGCTGGAGGATGGCATCCATGGATTGTGCTCCTTGTTCTCCCGTTCCGCGTCCCAGCGAGTGAGGCGAGGTCAGGGTACGGGGTCGTATCCTCCCTTGCAGAAGGGGTTGCAGCGGAGAATCCGTCCGGCGGCCATCCAGGAACCCTTCAGGGCGCCGTGCTTCTCGATCGCCTGCATGGCGTACTCCGAGCACGTGGGCACGAACCGGCAGTTCGCGCCGAGCCAAGGCGAGATGGCCGCCTTATAGAACCGGATCAGGGCGATCAGAAGACGTTTCATCCGGATTCCCGTCCTTCTTCGCGGGCGTCTCCGCATTGAGGAGACCGGCCCGCGCCAGAAGGCCCTTCACGTCCCTTTCCATCTCCCGATAGGGGGGAGCCTCGCTCCCGGCCTTCGCCACCAGGACGATGTCGAATCCGCCGGAAAGGCGGGTCTCGACCTGTCGGAAGCTCTCCCGCAGGAGTCGCTTGAGCCGGTTCCGGAGGACGCTGGTACGGACTCCCTTCCCGACGGTGACGCCGAGACGGTTCGGACCTTTCGGCCTCCGCAGGAAGTGCACGACGGCGTGGCGTCCCGGAAGGTACCTGCCCTTCCTGTACACACGCGTGAACTCGTAGTTCCTCTTCAGGGTCTCGGTCGACTTCATCGCGCTGCGTCACTCCCGCTTTCCGGTCCTCGGGTCCTCTTCCCTGCCTGGGAAGAAAAAGACCACAGGGACTGCGGTCTTCAAGCGGACAGTTTCTTTCTTCCCTTCAGCCTGCGCCTCTTGAGAACGTCTCTGCCGGTTGCGGTGCGCATGCGCTTGCGGAATCCGTGTTCCTTTTTCCTGTGCCTCTTCTTGGGCTGATAGGTCATCAACATGGTGGTCCACCTCCATGGGGTAATCAGCAGGGGAAAAGCATTCCGATTATACTTTCGCCGGGCCGCGTCTGTCAATGAGGAATTCCGGGCGGATTCCTCTCGGCTTCCCCTCCCGGAAAGGTCCGCGCATCCGCTATAATAGGCGCAACGGAATCTTCGGGAGGGCAAGGGATGAGATACGATGCGGTCGTGGTCGGTGGAGGCCTTGCGGGCCTGACGGCGGGAGCCCTGCTCGCGAAGCGGGGACTGAAGGTCGCGGTGGTCGACCGCAACTTCAAGCCGGGCGGATCCTGCGGGATCTTCAAGCGCGAGGACGTCGTCTTCGACCAGGGCTCGGCCATGCTCTACGGTTTCGGCGAACGGGGCTTCGCTCCCCACCGCTTCGTATTCGATTGCCTCGAGCAGCCCATCACCGTGGTCCGCCACGAGCTGCTGTACTGCGTGGACTTCCGCGGACGCCGCATCCGCTTCTTCCCCGACGTCGACCGCTTCGTCGAGGAACTCGGCGAGGTCTTCCCGGCGTCGAAGACGCAGATTGCCCGCTTCTACCACGACATGCTGCGCACCTACCGGCATGTGATGGCCGACACGCCCCAGTTCTCGACGCCCGACGAGACCGACCCGAAGGAGGCTTCGGAGAACTTCCGCAAGCATCCGGGGTCCTACATCCGCTTCCTCTCCTACATGCTGCGAAACGCGGCGGGGCTGCTGCGCGGCTACTTCAGCGACCCGGAGATCTTCCAGTTCTTCGACAAGCTCACCTCCACCTACTGCTACACCACCGTGGAGGAGACGCCGGCCGTCCTGGCCGCCGTGATGTTCGTGGACAACCACGTGGGCGGAAGCTACTACCCCGCCGGCTCGACGCTGTTCCTCCCCGGTCTGCTCGAGAAGTCGATCGAGGAACACGGCGGGGACATGCTCTACTCCCGGGAAGCGACCGGCATCCGCTTCGACGGCCGACGCGCGGTCGGCGTGACGCTGGACGGCGGCGAGGCCCTGGACGCGGATGCGGTGGTCTTCGCGGGCAATGTCTGGGACCTCTACGCGCGCCTGATTCCCACATCGGTCTCGACGACGAGGCGGCGCGCCTGGGCGAAGGCGCTGGTTCCGACCTACCCCAGCGTCGTGCTGTACGCCACCGTCGACGCGTCGGTGATCCCGGCGGGGACGTCGCCCGTCGTGATGTTCGTCGGCAACCCGGCCGAGATCGACGAGAGCGAGATCACGGTGTACCTGAACAGCCTCGACGACCGCACGATCTGTCCGCCGGACCGCACGACCGTGATGGCCATCGGACCCTCCTTCGGCGCCTGGCCCGCGCCCGGCTCCCCCGACGACCGGTCGGAAAGCTACGACCGGCACAAGGCGGCCGACACCGAGCGTCTGCTGTCGGTCCTCGAGGACAAATTCCCCGGCTTCCGCAAGGGACTGCGCCATGTCGAACTGTCGACGCCGACCACGATCGAGCGGTTCACGGGCAAGCCCGGAGGAAACGTCGCCGGTCCCAAGCAGAAGATCGGCCAGCACCTGCTGAAGCGCCTGCACACCCGCACGGAGTGGGACGGTCTCACCTGCTGCGGCGAGTCGACGGCCATGGGCACCGGCACGCCGGCGGTGACCGTCTCGGGCGTATCCGCGGCCAACGCCGTGCTGAAGGCGAAGGGATTGGAGCCGTTCAAGTACGATCCGTCGCGGAAGATCCAGGTGACCTGGCTAGACCGGCCGGCCACGACCGAGGACGTGCTGGGCGGGAGGACTCCGGAAGTCCGCGAGATCATGTGCCTCGCCGGCGAGTGCGGGTTCTGCGAGGACCCGCTGTGCCAGCAGGGCTGCCCCATCGATATCCGCGGCGTGCTGCGCCGCGCGGCGGTGGGCAATCTCGTCGGCGCGAAGCGGCTGCTCGGGTCGGAGCCGGACGCCTGCGACGCGTGCGGCCTCCACGAGTGCGAGAAGCGCTGCGTGCGGTCGCACTACGCCACGCACCCCGTGGAGATCGCCCGGGCGCTGAAGCTCATCGCGGCCTGCGAGGCCTAGAAGCGCGCGGAAGCCCGCTCAAGCGCTCCGGCGGTACAGGGCCGGTCAGCCGCCCCGCGTGAAGGTGATCTCGCGGATGGGCAGGGTCGCGGTTCCCGTCGCGTCGCCGATGATGGCGCGCGTGCGGGCGAGCGATCGGGGGTCGGCGCGCGGGTCTGTCGCGGGAACGGTCTCGTGGCGCGACTCGTGGACCTTGTAGCAATAGATGGGCAGGTAGTCGGCCGCCACCACCCGGACCGTGCCGTCCTCGCTGCGGCGCACCGTGACACCCGCGACGATGCCGTCCTCGGTGATGCCCTTGGTGCCGTTCGTGCTGTAGATCATGTTCGAGGCGAAGTTGCCGACGGAGTAGAAGACCGGCATCTCGTGCGTTCCGTCCGCGGAGGTCAGGACGGAGATGCCCTCGACGCAGTGCGGATGCTGGCCGAATATGACGTCGACGCCGGCGTCCGCGAGGGCCTGGGCGAGCCGCTTCTGGTACGGATTGACATCGGTGTGGTACTCGTCGCCCCAGTGGAGGACGAAGACGGTCAGCTCCGCGCCGGCCGCGCGCATGTCCTTCTCGACCTGGACCATCCGGGCGATGTCGTCGGCGAAGTCGGCGGCGTAGGGGTTGAAGGTGTTGATCAGGGGCACGGCGGCGGCCTCGAGCGGCAGACCGTTGATGCGGGTCTTGCCGTCGGAGGAGGGCGTCTCGAAGGTGTAGGCGGCGACGCCGATCCGGATCCCCTTGCGGTCGAGCAGCTGGAAGTTCGGCTCGGTGGCGTCGGCCCGCGTTCCGGCGACGGTCAGGCCGGCCGCGCGCAGCACCGACACCGTGCGGAGGAGGCCGTCCGTTCCCCGGTCGTACATGTGGTTGTTGGCCGTCACGGACACGTCGATGCCGGCGTTGAAGAGTCCCGCAGCGATCTCGTCGGGGACGGAGAAGCGCGGGAAGTTGGAATAGGGCGTGCCGGCGAGGGTGCCCTCCATGTCGGCGAAGGCGAGGTCGGCGGCGGTCAGCAGGCCGCCCAGGGTGTGGAACATACGGGTGAAGTCGTAATCCCCGCCGGTCTCCAGGGCGCTCTTGATCACGGCGGTGTGGAGGAGGATGTCGCCGATGTCGACGAGACGGATCTCGACGACGGGGCCGGGCGTGGCGGCGGGAGGAGTCGGCGTGGCGGTGGGAGCGGTCGTGGGCGTCTCCGGAGGCGGAGTCGTCGTCGCGGCGGCGGTCGGACCGGGCGTCGTGGGCGGGAACCACCCCTCCAGGAGCGGGATTCCATAGACCGCGCCCGCGCCGACGATCAGGGCGGCGACGACGAGGGTGAGCGCGATGGACAGGCGCTTGCGGTGGTTCTTGCCGCCCGGGCTGCGTCGCGGCGTACCGATGCTGGGGGAATAGGGTGCGGGGAGAGGGCTGTGGCGTTTCATGCCGTTACCTCGCGGGGACCGTGGCCGACCGTCTCGCAAGGCTGCAGGAACCAGCCGGCATCGACGAGGCGCTTCAATTCGGGACGTCCCGCCGCCCGGTCGCGGGCGTCGGCGTCTTCATAGGCGGCGAAGAGGGTGGGTCCGCTGCCGGACATGCGGCAGAATCCGGGGCGCGTCGCGGCCAGGGCGGCGAGGCCGTCGGCGAGCGTGGGGTTGTCGGCCAGCGCCACCGGCCAGAGGACGTTGCCCGTAGCGGAGGACAAGGCCGGCAGGTCCCGGCGGGACAGCGCGCGGCAGACCTCCGGGGTGTCCGGACGGTCCGAGAGGGCGTCGAGGGACAGGGCGCGGAAGGCGGCGGGCGTCGACACGCCGAAGGGCGGTTTCAGCAGCAGCAGCGCCAGGCCGGTCCACGCGGGCAGTGGGGAGATGACCTCGCCCACGCCCTCGCACAGGGCCGTTCCACCGACCAGACAGAAGGGGACGTCGGCGCCGGTCGCGGCGGCGATGTCGAGAAGGCGGAGGGTCGGGACCATGCCGGGCAGGAGCCTGGCGAGGCCGAACAGCGTGGCGGCGGCGTCCGCGCTGCCGCCGGCGAGGCCGGCCGCCTCGGGGATGCGCTTCGTGATGCGGATCCGCACGCCGGTGCGGGCGCCGTCTGCGGCCTGGGCGAGGAACCGCGTGGCCGCGCGATGGCAGGTGTTGCGCGAATCGCAGGGGATGCCGGGCTTGTCGCAGACGAGCCCCACGCCTTCGGAGGCGGGGCGTAGTTCGACCTCGACGAGGTCCGAAAGGGAGATGGTCTGCATGGTGGTGGCGAGCAGGTGGTACCCGTCCGCCCTTCGTCCGACGACGTCCAGCGACCAGTTGATCTTGGCGGGTGCTTCGAGTTCGATCCGTTCCACGCGGGCGGTCCCCTTTCCGTCGTTCTTCCAGATTATAGTCCAAGGAGGGGCGCAACGACCAGAGCCGCCGCACGGAGGGACGAGAAAAGGGTCCGCCGGAATGGCGGGCCCCTTCGCGGTAGGACGTTCCGGGCCAGGTTGCGTCAGGTCGCGTACGAGAGGACGAGGGGGGAACCGTCCGTGTCGCCCGGTGTCAGGGCGACTTCGACCACGTGGGTCAGGACGTCGACGTAGCTGAAGGAGACCATCTCCTGGTAGCTGTTCCTGCGGTTGCACCGCACCGTGAAGACGTTCGGGTAGCAGCTTTCGATCACGCCTTCCTGGACGATCGTTCTCTTCCTGCCCCCGCTCGAGCGGAGACGCACGCACTTGCCGATATTCGCCTCAAGGTCTTTCCTGCAGTTCTCGAGTTCATTCCGTACGATCATCTGCGACACCTCCACGCGTTCCAACGACGGGGCTACCGATCAGAGGGCTGATGCTGCGGACACGCTTGTCGTGGTGGCTTCTCCGCACTTCCGATTGTACCGCTTTCGTGCGCTGAAGTCAACGGAATGCACCATCCATTGTGGTATAATTTGTCGGGGCGCACCATATGTTGTGCTTAATTCCTTGTCGGGAGGTCGGCGTTGAAAAAGAACATCGGGGGTCCGCAGTCATCGGATCCGACACCGGAAAATGCCTCGAACCCCGTGGATTCCGGGACGCGGGAGACGCGGGAGACGCGTCGGGACCGCGGTGAACCGGATCGGGACGTCCTCGGTCCGAAGACGATGCGCGCTCCGGGTGGCGACATGGACCGTCTCGAACTCCACCGCGAATGGATCGCCCCCTCCAGGGCCAGCCACCGACGCATGCGCTTCCGTCGAAGGCTCCTCCGGTCCATCGTCGCCCTCGTTCTCCTCTCCGTCGCCGTCATCCTCGGATACAGGTATCTGTGGGTCCCCGTGCAGGCCGGCTGGAATCCCTTCATCGAATGGTTCGGGCGCCCGACGGCCACCGACGCCGCCGGCCCGACCGTCACGCCCGGTCCCGATGCTTCGCCCTCCGCCGCGGCCACTCCGACGACCGACCCGGCCGCCTCCCCCACTCCGACCTCGGCCGCCCTGTCCGCCGAGGCCCGTGCGGAACTCTTCGCCTCC
>CAXNDY010000017.1:0-9453 GCA_964201095.1 Saccharofermentanales bacterium | reverse complement strand
GACGTCGGCCGCGAGGCGGGGTCGATCCACGAGCAGGAGAAGCAGCTCATCGAGAACATCTTCGAGTTCAACGACAAGGCCGTGTCCGAGATCATGCGCCACCGCACGGAGATCGTCTCGCTGCCGGTCGACGCGGATTTCAGCGAGGTGCTGGCGGTCGCGGTGAACGAGAAGTACACGCGGTTCCCCGTCTTCGAGGACTCCATCGACAACATCGTCGGCATCCTGCACGTCAAGGACCTCCTCTACATCGCCATGGAGGGGATGAAGGAGCCGTTCAGCCTGCGCGGCATGATCCGCCCGCCCTACCTCGTCCCCGAATCCAAGCCGATCGACAAGCTCTTCCGCGAGATGCAGCGCGACCGCGCGCAGCTGGCGGTCATCATCGACGAGTACGGCGGCACCGCCGGCATCGTGACCCTCGAGGACCTGCTCGAGGAGATCGTCGGAAGCCTGCAGGACGAATACGACGACGAGGAGCAGGACATGGTCCTGTGCCCGGACGGCTCGTACGTGGTCGTCGGGACGACGCCGCTCGAGGACGTGTCCGACGGACTCGACACGACCCTGCCCTGCGACGACTACGACACCATGGGCGGCTTCGTCATGGGCGTCCTCGGCCGCGTGCCGGAGGAGGACGAGAAGCCCGAGGCGACGTATGCCAATCTCCGGATCCAGGTGCTGGAGATGGACGAGAAGCGCATCTCGAAGGTGCGCATCGTCGTCCTGCCTCCGGAGACGCCCCACGAGGAGCCCGGCGAGACCTTCGGCGGCGAGAGCGGTCGCGCGGAGAACGGCCGTTCCAACGGAGGGAACGGGTGACGTCTTCCGAGCTGGCCTTCCGCTGCATCCTGTTCGACCTGGACGGCACGCTGCTCGACACCGTGCCCTTCATCCTCGAGTCGCACCAGCATGCCTGGACCACGCACACCGGTGCTCCCGGCGACCCGGCGCGCATCCTGGCGACGATCGGACGGCCCATCGAGTTCGCCTTCGACGACGCCGACGAGTCCCTGCGCGCGCAGATGCGCGAGAGCTATCTGGCGCACAACGTCGCGAACAACGACACCCGCATCGCCGTCTTCCTCGGGGTGCCCGGGATGCTCGACGCCCTCCGCCGGCTCGGCGTCCGGGTCGGCATCGTGACGTCCAAGCGCCGCGCGATCATGGAGCGGTGCCTGCGCCTGTTCGAGCTCGAGGACCGCTTCGAGGTCCTCGTCGCCAAGGAGGACACGGTCCGGCACAAGCCCTTCCCCGAGCCGCTGCTCCTCGCGATGGAGCGGCTGGGCGAGGTCGACCCCATGCGGGTCCTGTACGTCGGGGACACCCTTCACGACCTGATGTGCGCCCGGAACGCCGGCATGCCGGCGGCCGTGGTGGACTGGACGGCGATGGACCGGAAGGAACTGCGGGACGCGTCGCCGGAGGTCTGGTGCCTCGAGGCGGACGACCTCGTCCGCGCCGCGCTGACCGGGCGCGCCGACCGGACCGTCGGGTGCGTCGGAGGTCCCGGACCCGTCCCGGCGTGGCGCAGGATGGGCGTCGCCTTCGGACCGGGGTCCGGGCGCGATGAGGAAGTGGTCTTCGCTGCGGTGCGATCGAGCGACGGACGCGTCGCGGTCGTGCACGGGCGAGGTACGCCGGAAGGCGCGTTCCGCCTTCCCTCGGGCGGTCGGTCGAAGGCGGAGGACCTCGTGTCCGCCGTGCTGCGGGAGGCCGCGGAAGAGCTGGGCGTGACGGCGGCGGTGCGTTCGTGCGCCGGGATGATGGAGCACCGGTTCGACGAATTGCCCGTCTTCCGGTCGACGCTGTTCGTGCTCGAGGTGACCGGCGCGGTCGCGGCGGATGCTCCGGACGGTAGCGACGGAAGTTTCGACGCGGAGGGGGAAAACGACGAAGTGCGTTGGGTGGAGCCGGAGGAGATACCGGGAATCGCCCGACGCCTGAGGACTATCGAGAACGAGTGGCAGGGCTGGGGGGAGTTCCGGGCGGCGACGACCGGGGCCCTCGCGCAACACCTGCTGCGTCGCTGACGGAAGGACGGACAGGAAAGATGGCACGCTTCGGATACATCCGGTTGGACATGAGGGAACGGGAAGTCGGCCGCCAGGCGGCGCAGCTCGACACGATCGGCGGCTTCGACCGGGTCGTGGTCGAACGGCCCGTGAAGTCCGGTCCCGTGTTCCCGCTCTGGGAGCGGCTGGTCGCGGCGCTGGTGGCGGACGACCTGGTGGTCGTGGCTTCCGCGGACCGGATGGCCGACGGAACCCGCCGGTTCCTCGAGGCCGTCGAGCAGGTCCGGGCGAAGCAGGCGCATGTGTCCATCCTTGAGGAGGGCATCGACACGCGGACGCCGACGGGGAAGCACATCCTCCGGGCGGTCGCCTCCCTGGCGAAGATCGAGCGGGAAGGCATGTCCCGGAAGAAGAAGGAAGGCATCCGCGCGGCGCGGGCCAAGGGGACGCGCGTCGGCCGGCCGCCGCTGCCGCAGCCTCTCGCCTTCCGCGACACGTGCCGCGAGTGGTCGGAGGGACGTCTGGACTTCCGGACGGCTTCCGAGCGCAGCGGGATGAAGACCACGAGCTTCTACAAGAAGGCCAAGGAGCTCGGATTCCCGCCGCCGCCCCGGAAGAAGGGATAGCCCTCACGAGTTCCTCACGTCCACCGGAGCACGAACGGATTGTAGTCCGCTTCGGCCCTGTGTATAATACCCGTTGTCGCGCGTTTTTCCGCACGACTCCCGCCAGCCCGCTTGCGGGCGGAAAGAGAGGACCCATTCCATGGATAAGCCCACAGACAAGTGGAAGATGGAACAGCAGAAGATCGACCGCCAGAAGCGGCATGAGATGATGATGGACAAGGACGGAACCAAGAGACCCGTCACCACGCGCAACCAGAACCGCCGCGCGAAGATCCTCTTCCGCATCGTCGCGGCCGTCGCGGTCATCTCGGTCCTCGTCTGGAGTCTGATCCAGCTCGGCATCCCCGGACTCGTCGCGACCCCCGTCAAGGTCGGCGCCACGGACATCAAGGGACCCGAATTCGGCTTCTACTTCAATTCGATGATCCAGCAGTACTACATCGACCCGACGACGGCGGAAGGCAAGGCCTACCTGGCCGAGAAGTGCTCCATCGAAGGGTCCACCGACAAGACCTGGAAGCAGTACTTCCAGCAGCAGGTCGCCGACCAGCTCCGCGACTTCGTGATCCAGACGAAGAACGCCGAGAACGAGGGCATCTCGCTGACTACCGCCGAGATCCAGGAGATCTCGGACTCGATCGACAGCTTCGTGTCGCAGCAGGGCAGCGAGACCGCCGCCGTGCAGTATCTCGAGACCAACTACGCGAAGGGTCTCGACCTGACGTCCCTCAAGGCGCTGCTGCTGCGCCAGTACCTCGCCTACAAGTACCAGCGCGTCAAGCTCGCGGCCTTCGACATCACGGACGCCCAGGTCACGACCTATTACGACAAGAACAAGGATTCCTACGACCTGGTCGACTTCCGCAGCTTCTTCGTCCCGACCACGTTCTCGACCGACGCCACGGACGCCGAGAAGGCCGTTGCGGACACCACCGCCAAGTCCAAGGCCAACGCGATCCTCGCCAAAGTATCCGACGAGGCCTCCTTCAAGCTGCAGGCCGAGTTGAACACGCCTTCTCCGACGCCGTCTCCGACGCCGACGCTGGCGCCGACCGCTACGCCGGTGCCGACCGGATCCACGCCCACGCCTTCTCCGGAGCCGACCGCCACGCCCACCCCGACGCCGACTCCGACCGCCGGTCCGACCCCCACGCCGACCCCGATTCCCGACCCCTCGCTGCGCGACGACTCCACGAAGAGCTCCCTCAGCTACTTCGGTGACGCCCTGACCGCATGGGTCTACGACCCCGCCCGCAAGAGCGGCGACAAGACCGTCGTCGCAGGCTCGGACGGCACGGACGACGGATACTACGTGCTCTACTTCATCGATCGCAAGCTGGCGAACGACCCCCTGCAGACCGTGCGCCACATCCTGGTCGCCGCGGACCGCGCGACGGCCGATGAAGCCACGATCACCAAGGCCAAGGCCGACGCGGAGGCGATCCTCGCCCTCTGCACGGACGAAGCCACTTTCATCGAGCAGGCCAAGAAGTCCGCCGACACCGCCTCCGCCACGACCGGCGGCCTCATCGAGGGCTTCGGCAAGGGAGACATGGTCGCCGAATTCGAGACCTGGGCCTTCGACAGCGCCCGCAAGGTGGGCGACAAGGGCATCGTCCAGACCGACTACGGCTTCCACGTGATGTACTATGTCGGCTCCGTCGCGGACTACAAGTTCAAGATCAAGGCCACGCTGCGCACCGATGCGTTCAACGCCTTCATGGACGAACAGAGGGCACTCGATGCGTACAAGGTCAAGACCGACTCGACGGCGATGAACCTGTACTGACACCGCCCCGCCGCGATCGATCGGCCCGGATGCCCATCGGCGCCCGGGACCTCCGGAAAGGGTCTCCGTCCAAGGCGGAGACCCTTTTCAACGGTTCGGACCGAGCGGACGGGCACGGGTGGAAAACCGCGAAACAGATGAAGGAAAAAAGAAGAGCACGGCACGATTCTCATTGACACATCCATGCTCGAGTGCTAAAATTTCAAAACGCGCTATAAGGCGGCCGTCTGTTCGAGGCGCCGGAACGGCAACGAAACAGGCTTTCTTTAGCCAGATTATAGCACGGGCACAGGCGCCGTCAACGGTGGCGCCTCGGAAGACCGGCACTTGGCCGGGAGAGCGCGCGAGGTGATCTTACACATGGTACGTCCCGTCAAGCTGGGAAGAGCCGAAAGGATGTCCTACTCCAAGATCGACGAAGTCATCGATATCCCCAACCTGATCGAAGTCCAGAAGAATTCCTACCAGTGGTTCCTCGACGAGGGGCTCATGGAGGTGCTTCGGGACGTTTCTCCGATTCGGGATTATTCCGGTGACATCGAGCTCTCCTTCATCGACAAGGAGTTCGACGCGTCGGCCCCGACGGTCGAGATCGAGGAATGCAAGGAAAGGGACGCGAACTTCGCGGCCCCGCTCCGGATCAAGGTCCGCCTGCTCAACAAGAAGGACGACGTGATCAAGGACCAGCTGATCTACATCGGGGATTTCCCGATCATGACCGAGCACGGCACCTTCATCATCAACGGCGCGGAGCGGGTCATCATCAGCCAGCTCGTCCGCTCGCCGGGCGCGTACTTCTCCGAGTCCCGCGACAAGAGCGACAAGTCGCTCTTCTCGTCGCAGATCATCCCGAACCGTGGAGCGTGGCTCGAATACGAGACCGACTCCAACGACATCATCTACGTCCGCGTCGACCGCACGCGCAAGATCCCCCTGACCGTCTTCCTCCGCTCCCTCGGCTTCGGAACGGACGACCAGATCCTTTCGGCCTTCGGCAAGGAGGACCGCCTGCTGGCGACCCTCGCCAAGGACACGAGCAAGACCCGCGAGGAAGGCCTCCAGGAACTCTACCGCAAGCTCCGTCCCGGCGAACCGGCTTCGGTCGAAGGCGCCGAGACCCTCATGAACAACATGTTCTTCGACCCGAAGCGCTACGACCTGGCGCGCGTCGGTGTGTACAAGCTCAACAAGAAGCTCTCCCTCGCCTCCCGCCTGATCGGGCACCGCACGGCGCAGGCCGTCGTGACCGAGGACGGCGAGATCCTGCTCGAGAACAACGCGATGATCACCGAGGCTCTCGCCGAGGCCATCCAGGCCGCCGGCATCAACGAGGTCCGCGTGTTCCCCGTCATCGTGGTCGGCGACACCGTCCACCAGTCCGAGAAGGAGATCAAGGTCATCGGCAACGGCCGCGTCCGTGCCGCCGACTTCCTCAAGGCCCGCTTCAAGGCGGACGTCCTGGAGGGGCTCGACCTCGAGGCGCTCGGCGTCTTCGAGAAGGTCCGCACCGAGGTCCTCCGCGACATCGTGGCGGCCGCCAAGGCCGACAAGAAGCGCTCCGCCGCGATCCTCCAGGAGAAGATCGCCGAGAAGATCGCCAGCGACGAACTGCTGCCCAAGCATCTGACCCGCGACGACATCGTCGCCTCCGTCAGCTACCTGATCGGGCTCGCGCACGGCATCGGCCACGTCGACGACATCGACCACCTGGGCAATCGCCGCATCCGTTCGGTCGGCGAGCTTCTCCAGAACCAGATCCGCGTCGGCTTCGCCCGCATGGAACGCGTCGTCCGCGAGCGCATGGGCACCGTCGGCGACATCGCCACCGCGGCCCCCCAGGCCCTCGTCAACACCCGCCCCGTCAGCGCCGCCATCAAGGAGTTCTTCGGCTCCTCGCAGCTGTCCCAGTTCATGGACCAGCCGAACCCGCTGGCCGAACTGACGCACAAGCGCCGCCTCTCGGCCCTCGGCCCGGGCGGTCTCAGCCGCGAGCGCGCCAACTTCGAGGTCCGCGACGTCCACCATTCGCACTACGGCCGCATGTGCCCGATCGAGACGCCGGAAGGCCCGAACATCGGCCTCATCAACTCGCTGTCCACCTACGCCAAGGTCAACCGCTACGGCTTCATCGAGTCGCCGTACCGCCTGTACGACAAGGCCGCCGGTCTCGTGACCGACAAGGTCCGGTACATGACCGCCGACGAGGAGGACCGCTACTACATCGCGCAGGCCAACGAGCCCCTCGACGCCAAGGGGCACTTCGCCGAAAAGAAGGTGGTCTGCCGCTACCAGGAGCAGTTCATCGAGCTCGAGACCGGCAAGGTCGACTACATGGACGTTTCGCCCAAGCAGCTCGTCTCCGTCGCGACCGCGCTGATCCCGTTCCTCGGAAACGACGATGCGAACCGCGCCCTGATGGGTTCGAACATGCAGCGCCAGGCCGTCCCGCTGATCAAGACCGACGCCCCCATCATCGGCACCGGCATGGAATACCGCGCCGCGAAGGACTCGGGCGTCTGCCCCGTCGCCAAGAACGACGGCGTGGTCGAGCTGGTCGCCGCGGACCGCATCGTGATCCGCACCGGCAAGGCCACGACCGACACCTACCGACTCATGAAGTACATGCGGTCGAACCAGGGCACCTGCATCAACCAGCGCCCGCTGGTCCACATGGGGGAGACCGTCAAGGCCGGCGACATCATCGCCGACGGCCCCTCGACCGACAACGGCGAACTCGCGCTCGGCCGCAACGTCCTGATCGGCTTCATGTCCTGGGAAGGCTACAACTACGAGGACGCGATCCTGATCAACGAGCGCCTCGTCCGCGAGGACGTCTACACCTCGATCCACATCGAGGAGTACGAGTGCGAAGCCCGCGACACCAAGCTCGGTCCCGAGGAGATCACCCGCGAGATCCCCAACGTCTCCGACGAGACGCTGAAGGACCTCGACGAGGAAGGCATCATCCGCATCGGCGCCGAAGTGCGTTCGGGCGACATCATCGTCGGCAAGGTCACCCCCAAGGGCGAGACCGAGCTGACCGCGGAGGAGCGCCTCTATCGCGCCATCTTCGGCGAGAAGATCCGCGAGGTCCGCGACACCTCCGTGCGCATCCCGCACGGCGAGTCCGGCATCGTGGTCGACGTCAAGGTCTTCACCCGCGAGAACGACGACGACCTGAAGCACGGCGTCAACAAGCTGGTCCGCGTCTACATCGCCCAGAAGCGCAAGATCTCGGTCGGCGACAAGATGGCCGGCCGCCACGGCAACAAGGGCGTCATCTCGCGCATCCTGCCCGAAGAGGACATGCCCTTCCTGCCCGACGGAACCCCGCTCGACATCGTCCTCAACCCGCTGGGCGTGCCTTCGCGCATGAACATCGGCCAGCTCCTCGAAGTGCATCTCGGCCGCGCGGCCAGGCTGCTCGGCTGGGAAGTCGCGACGCCCGTCTTCGACGGCGCGACCGAACAGGATATCCTGGACGCCTTCGCGCTGTCCGGCATGGACCCCGACGGCAAGACGGTCCTCTACGACGGCCGCACCGGCGAACCCTTCGGCAACCGCATCACGGTCGGCATGCTCTACATCCTGAAGCTGATGCATCTCGTCGACGACAAGATCCACGCCCGCAGCATCGGCCCCTACTCCCTCGTCACCCAGCAGCCGCTGGGCGGCAAGGCCCAGTTCGGCGGCCAGCGCTTCGGAGAGATGGAGGTCTGGGCCCTGGAGGCGTACGGCGCGGCCTACACCCTGCAGGAGATCCTGACGGTCAAGTCGGACGACATCACGGGCCGCACCAAGACCTACGAGGCGATCGTGAAGGGCGAGAACGTGCCGGAGTCCGGCGTCCCCGAGTCCTTCAAGGTCCTCGTCAAGGAACTGCAGAGCCTGGGCCTCGACGTCCGCGTCTTCGCCGAGGAGAACAAGGAGATCGACATCAAGGAATCCATCGAGGAGGAGGGCGACGTGCCCGTCTTCGACAAGGCCCTCCTCAACGACATCCTTGCGATCGACAACCCCGATGCGGACGACGAGTTCGCGCGGTCCGGATTCAGCGAAGGCGTCCTGGACGAGGACGGCGGCGTGATCGAAGTGGACTTCGCGGAGGTCGAGGAGATCGACGTGGAACCCGTTCTCGAAGCGGACCTGCTGGCAGACGACGATTCCGATCTCGGTTGACCGAAGCTCCTGCCCCACGAGCCCCCTTTGGAGCACCCCTGGTCTGGAAGGAGAACGTACCGGATGTTTGAAATGAACAACTTCGAAGCGATCGGCATCGGCCTTGCATCGCCCGAGAAGATCCTGGAGTGGTCGCGCGGCGAGGTCAAGAAGCCGGAGACCATCAACTACCGCACCCTGAAGCCCGAGCGCGACGGCCTGTTCTGCGAGAGGATCTTCGGTCCGACCAAGGACTGGGAATGCCACTGCGGCAAGTACAAGAAGATCCGCTACAAGGGCATCGTGTGCGACCGCTGCGGCGTCGAGGTCACGAAGGCCAAGGTCCGCCGCGAGCGCCTGGGCCACATCAAGCTGGCCGCGCCCGTGTCCCATATCTGGTACTTCCGCGGCATCCCGAGCCGCATGGGCCTGATCCTCGACATGAGCCCGCGCGCTCTCGAGAAGGTCCTCTACTTCGCCGCCTACATCGTGACCGACCCGGGCGACACACCGCTGTCCAAGCGGCAGGTGCTGGCCGACCGCGAGTTCCGCGAAGCCGTCGAGAAGTACGGCAAGAACGCGTTCAAGGCCAAGATGGGCGCCGAGGGCGTCAAGATCCTGCTCGCCGAGATCGACACGACCAAGCTCGCCGCCGAACTGCGCGAGGATTTCCGCACGTCGTCCGGTCAGAAGAAGGTCCGCATCGTGAAGCGCCTCGAAGTCGTCGAAGCCTTCAAGAAGTCGGGCAATCGCCCCGAGTGGATGATCCTCGACGTCCTGCCCGTGCTGCCCCCCGAACTGCGCCCCATGGTGCAGCTCGACGGCGGCCGCTTCGCGACGTCCGACCTGAACGACCTCTACCGCC
>CAXNDY010000016.1:0-9458 GCA_964201095.1 Saccharofermentanales bacterium | reverse complement strand
GACCACGTCGATGTCGCAGCCGGCGACCGATAGAAGGAACTCGTCGGGCCGGACGCCCAACGGACCGCCGTGGAGCAGCGAAGGGTATCCGTATTCGACGAGATCCGCCTCCCAGACGCAGTCGCGGATGGATTCGTCGGAGCCCTCGTAACGGACCCAGCGCCCGCTCGTGGTGATGCCGATCCGAATGGTTTCGTATCCCGCATCGCGAAGCGCCTGCAGGATATTGTAAGCCGACCGGCCCGATACCATATGTTCCGTGGATACCCCACCGAAGAGAACCGCCACCGTCCGGACCGCCATGGAACGCACCTACCTTCCCGGGTCCGCTCGAGGCGCGACCCGTCCGAGCCTTTATCGGCCCGCATCCATTCTACCGCTTGGACTTCCGGCTGGGAACCTTGCGGACCTTCACGAGGGCGGTCCAGGCTTCGACCTCGGCGCGGTCGACGGTGCCGACCTCGACGCGCGAGGCGTTCGAGGCGGCGCAGGCCGTGGCGAAGGCGAGCGCCTTCTTCCAGGGCATCTTCCGGTGCAAGCCGAGGGCGAGTCCCGCGGTCAGGGCGTCGCCCGAACCGATCGTGCTTCGCACGGAAACCGGCAGCGCCGTCGCGTGCCAGGCGGATTCGGGGGTCACGAGCAACGCCCCCTTGTCTCCCATGGACACCGCGGCCCGCTCGATGCCGAGCGCACGCACCGCCTCGATGATTTCCCTCTTGAGACGAAGGGGCCGTCCACAAAGGGCGGAAAGTTCCCTGACGTTGGGTTTCACGAGTTCGGGCTTCTCCGCTAGGGCGGCCTGCAGGGCCCCGGCTCCGGTGTCGAGGACGCAGCGTGCGCCCTTGGCATGGGCGATGCGGATCAGGTTCGCGTAGAGGTCGACGGGGGCGCCATCGGGCAATCCACCGGAAAGGACGACGAGGTCGCCGGACTCCACGGTGTCCTCGTAGTGGAAAAGGAACTGCTGCAGGGAGTCGCTTCCGACGGTCGGGCCTGCTTCGGTGATCTCGGTCTCCAAGCCGGAGGACCGGTCGAGCAGGTTCAGCGTGACCCGAGTCTCTCCGGAGACACCGGTCATGTGCGTCCGCACGCCGACCTTCTGCAGTTCGCGATGGAGGAATCGGCCGGCCTCCCCTGCCGCGAATCCCAACAGGACCGGCTTCTCTCCCATCATGGCCAGGACGCGGGCGACGTTGACTCCTTTCCCTCCAGCCGTGATCCTCGGGTTTGCGGCCCTGTGGAGCGTTCCAGGGAGCAGCGATTCGAGAACGTAGTTCCGGTCGATGGCGGGACTGACGCATACGGCGATGAGACGGCCCATCCAGATGTACCTCCTGTTCATGTCTTTTGGAGATTATAGCACGAAGGGTCGGGAATCACGGTATAATGGGTGTCGGATTCGATGGAAAAGCGCCGTATCCCGGTGCAATAGGAGGTTGGATGAAGTCATTCGTCGTGGACGAGAGAATGCAGGGCCGCAAGCTGGTCCGGGCCGTATCGATGGCCTTCGAGAAGTCGCCGGTCGCAGCGGTGCAGCGCGCGCTCCGCCAGCGCGACATCCGCGTCAACGGCGCTCGGGTTTCATCGGACCGCACCGTGGAGGAGGGAGACCGCATCGACGTCTACGTCGCGGACGAGATCCTCGAAGGGAAAGCCGCTCTCAGCGACGCCGTCCAGGCCCCCGAGCCCAAGCGTCCAGCCCCCTACCGCGTGGTCTACCGCGATTCGCGCCTGCTGCTCGTCGAAAAGCGTCAGGGACTCGCCGTCCACCCGGGGGAAGGCATCCCCGGCGGAACGCTGATCGACCTCGTGCGGCGGGATCTCAAGAACCCCGGCATCTCCCTGTGCCACCGTCTGGACCTCAATACCGGCGGGCTCGTGCTGCTCGCCTGTGATGCAGCCGCGCTCTCCGAAGCCCTCGAAGCCATGGAAGGCAAAAGGGTCGTCAAGCACTACCGGGCGCTCGTGAAGGGCGTCGTCGACCCCTCCCTCGGCCAGACCGTCGTATGCGAAGACGGCGTCAAGCGCGTCGAGCTGCACGCCTTCCTCGAAAAGCCTTCCGGGCGAGGCGTATACGTCCATGACGTCCCCGGCGAGGACGACCGCGACATCGTGACCCGGTTCCGCACGCTCCGCCTGTTCAAGGGCGCGGAGTCCGACGGCGGCGATTGGAGCGAGATCGAAGTCGAGCTCGTGACGGGTCGCACCCACCAGATCCGCGCGCATTTCGCCCACCTCGGGCATCCACTCCTCGGAGACGGGAAATACGGGCGGAACAGTTACAACAAGCTGTTCAAGGCCAAGAGCGGCAAGCTCGTCCGACAGCAGCTCTGGGCGACGTCCCTCGCCTTCTCCGACGACGTCCAGGGAATCTCCCTGGCCCCCCTGCGCGGCAGGATCTTCACGGTCGAACCCGATTATGACCTGGCGCTGCCCTCCCGGGGCGCGGCGAACGACGCCGGATAACAGACGAAGGGGCGGATGTGGAATCCGCCCCTTCTCTTTCCGACGCGGAATCCGTCAATGCGCGGTCGGGTCCTCGACGGTGCCGACGAACAGCGGAACTCCCTGCTCGTCCACGATGGCGAACCAGAACGGGCGATCGAACGACACTTTCCGAGGCATCGACTTGATACCCATGCTGACCGCGGTCGCGGCGCCCGCCTCGGTCCCTTTTTCACTCACGGAGATGAAACTCTTCTGCACGGCGGCGGCGACGTACATGTCGTCCTGCAGGGCCAACGGGCTCATTCCGGAGAAGTCCGCCGCCCCCATGACGAACGCCTTCTTCATCCCGAGCCCCTCCATATAGGCGGGCAGGTCGAGCGCGGCGTCGAAGGAGAACTTCGGCAATCCGACCTCCAGATCCTGGGCCGTCCAATCCTTCCAGTCGAGCGCATCCGCCAGCAGGGCCTGCTGCGAAGCGTCGAAGGCCGTCGTGCCCTTCGGCAGCGTCACAACCATGGCCATCCCCCCCTTGTAGGGAAGGGCGACCGAAAGGGAATCGTCGGTTTCGCGGATGCGCAGGTCCTCCCGCTTCCAAAGGAAATCCGACGTCACGGCCGCACCGTCGCGCTTCGTGAAGGTCCCGGCCTTCGTCTGCTCCGTACCGAAGGGATTCGTCCACTCCCCCTTGAAATATAAAGCGTTCACGAGGATCAGGACGACGTTCGGCTCGATCCGGTCGAGGACCTGCGGAACCAGCCCGCTCGTTCTGTCGGAGGCCCAGGCGTTGATCAGGCTCAGCGGATCCGCGCCGTCGTCACGGCGAACCGCGCGGACCGATGCGAAGAAGTCCTTCGCACAGCCGTCGAGGAACTCCTGATGGAACGGGTAGTCGTCCAGGCACCACAGCGAGTTCGCAAGAAGCACCTTCAGGTCGGCCTGGTCGCGGTAGAGGTTCTCGAAGGCGAAGCGGTTCTGCTTCACCACCGTGGCGAGGTCCATCCCGTCGAAGCGCAGCGCGGACAGCATCTCGTCCAGCGTCTCGCCCTTCGCGCCGGCAGCCGTCATGGAGAAGGCCATGGACAGGCTGAGCGGTGACAGCAGGAGATTGACACCGGGGTCCTTGGCCGCCATCGCGGAAAGAAGATCCCCTCCGAGCGCCTGCAGGGACTGGACATAGGCGGGATCGAGCACGTTCGTCCCGGCTGCGAGCGGGTATTTCGGGTCGATCTTCACGGTGAGGTACTTGTCCTGCGGGGCATCCCACGCGGTGGGCGTCGGCGCGGCGCAGGCCGCGGTCCCGAGGACGAGGGCGAAGGCGGCGGTCCAGGCGAGGAAGCGGCGGAGGAAGAAGATCCGATCGGTCGTCATGACTACACCCCTTTTCATCCAGTCAGGTCCATCTGCACTATATACGAGCGAGGACGCCCCCCGGTTCCCTTTCGCGGAGCCGGAAGGCGTCCCAAGCAGTCGGGTTCGTCCCCCGGTCAGGCGCGCAGGGCTTCCCGCACTTCGGCGACGGCCTTGGCGAAGGCCTCGTCCAGGGTCATCTCGACGGGCTTGTCGGCGGCGCGCTCCTTGTACTCGACGATGCCCTCGGCGCTCTTGCGGCCGATGGTGATGCGCAGCGGGATGCCGATCAGATCGGCGTCCTTGAACTTGACGCCGGGACGCTCGTCGCGGTCGTCCATCAGCACGTCGATGCCGGCCTCGGTCAGCCGTTCGTGCAGGTCCGTGGCCATGGCCATCTGGTTCGCGTCCGAGATCATGACCGGAACGACCATCACGTGGTAGGGGGCGACGGCGATGGGCCAGACGATGCCGTTTCCATCGTGGTGCTGCTCGATGACGGCGGCCAGGGTGCGGTTGACGCCGATGCCGTAGCAGCCCATGACCATGGCGTTGTCGCGGCCCTCCTCGTCGAGGAAGTTGCAGTGCAGCGCCTTCGAGTACTTGGTGCCGAGCTTGAAGATGTGGCCCACCTCGATGCCGCGGCACTGGCCGAGCGGCTTTCCGCACGTGGGGCAGGCGTCTCCCGCCTCGACGTTGCGGAGGTCCGCGACGAGGGTCGCCGTGAAGTCGCGCCCGAGGTTCACGTTCTTCAGGTGCAGGTCCGTGGCGTTCGCGCCGACGATGAAATTCTCCATGGCGGCGACTTCGCGGTCGACGAAGAGGTCGATTCTCTCCTTCAGTCCGATCGGACCGGCGAATCCGACCGCCGCGCCGGTGACGCGCACGACGTCCTCGGGAGCCGCCATCTCGATCTCGGCCGCTCCGACCAGGTTGTGGAACTTGGTTTCGTTGAGCTCCCGGTCCCCGCGGACCATCGCGGCGACGACGCGGCCGTCATCGGTCCGGTAGAGCAGCGTCTTGGCGAATTTCTTCGGAGAAGTCCCGAAGAACTTCATGAGCTCCTCGATGGTCTTGACGTTCGGTGTCGCGACGCGCTCCACGGGGAGCATACTCCCGGTCTTCGTCTCGGGAGCGGGCACGGCTTCGGCCTTTTCGTCGTTGGCCGCATAGCCGCAGGCGTCGCAGAACGCCAGCACGGCCTCCCCGACGTCGGAGCGGACCATGAACTCCTGGGAACCCGAGCCGCCCATGGCGCCCGAGTCCGCGTCGACGACGATGTAGTCGAGCGAGCAGCGGTCGAACACGCGGCGATAGGCGCGGTACATGGCCTGGTAGGAGACGTCCAGCCCGGCTTCATCGCGGTCGAAGCTGTAGGCGTCCTTCATGACGAATTCGCGACTGCGCATCACGCCGAAGCGGGGGCGCTTCTCGTCCCGGTACTTGTGCTGGATCTGGTAGAGCGTGAGCGGCAGGCCGCGATAGGAGCGGATCTCGTTGCGCACGGTCTCCGTGAAGGGCTCCTCGTGAGTCGGCCCGAGGCAGAACTCGCGGCCTCCGCGGTCCTTCAGGCGGAACATCTCCGGGCCGAAGACGCTCCAGCGTCCGGACTCCATGTACGTCTCCGCCGGCAGGACGGCCGGCATGATGAGCTCCTGGGCTCCTGCGCGGTCCATCTCCTCGCGCACGATGCGCTCCACCTTGCGGAAGGCGCGGTAGCCGAGGGGCAGGAAGGCGTAGATGCCCGAAGCGACCTTGCGCATGAGACCGGCCCGCAGCATCAGCTGGTGGCTGGCGATCTCCGCTTCGGACGGGACTTCGCGCTGCGTCGGCAGGAACATTCGGGAGACGAGCATGGGGTGCCTCGTTTCTCGAGGGCCGCTCCCCCTTGCGAGGAAGCGGCCCTCCGGTCGATCATCCGGCGAACGCCGGACGCGTGCGGGTTACTTCTGACCGAGGTTCTCGCCCTTGGAGAGGGCGGCCTGGGCGGCGGCGAGGCGGGCGATCGGGACGCGGAAGGGGGAGCAGGACACGTAGGTCAGCCCGATGTTGTGGCAGAACGTGATCGACGAGGGGTCGCCGCCGTGCTCTCCGCAGATGCCGAGCTTGATGTTGGGACGCGTCTGCTTTCCGAGGTCGCACGCCATCTTCATGAGCTTGCCCACGCCGATGGTGTCGAGCTTGGAGGTGGGGTCGGCCTCGAAGATCTTGGCCTTGTAGTAGTCGTCCAGAATTTTACCGGCGTCGTCGCGGGAGAGGCCGTAGGTCATCTGGGTGAGGTCGTTGGTGCCGAAGCTGAAGAACTCGGCCTCGGTGGCGATCTCGTCGGCGGTCAGCGCGGCGCGGGGGATCTCGATCATCGTGCCCACCATGTACTCGAGCGTCACGCCGGACTTGGCGATGATCTCGTCGGCGGTCTTCACGATGATGTTCTTGACGAACTTGAGTTCCTTGATGTCGCAGACCAGGGGGATCATGATCTCGGGGATGATCGTGTTGCCGGACTTCCGGATCTCGATCGCGGCTTCGATGATGGCGCGGGTCTGCATCTCCGCGATCTCCGGGTAGGAGACGGCGAGGCGGCATCCGCGGTGGCCCATCATGGGGTTGAGCTCGTGCAGCTTCTTGATGATGTCGTCGAGGGAGGCGACGGTGACGTTCAGCTCCTTGGCGAGCTTCTTGATGTCTTCCGCTTCGGTCGGGAGGAATTCATGCAGCGGCGGGTCGAGCAGGCGGATCGTGACGGGGAACCCCTGCATGGCCTTGAAGATGCCGACGAAATCGGCGCGCTGCATGGGCAGGATCTTCTCGAGGGCGACGCGGCGGGCCTTCTCGTCCGTGGCGACGATCATCTGGCGGAACGCGAAGATGCGGTCGGCCTCGAAGAACATGTGCTCGGTGCGGGTCAGGCCGATGCCCTCGGCGCCGAACTTGCGGGCGTTCTCGGCGTCGAACGGTGTGTCGGCGTTCGTGCGGACCTTGAGCTTGCGGACGGCGTCGGCCCATTCCATGATGGTTCCGAAGTCGCCGGTGAGTTCTGCCTTCTGGGTCGGCAGCTTCTCTCCATAGACGCTTCCGGTCGTGCCGTCGAGGGACAGCCAGTCACCCTCGGCGTAGCGGCGCCCTTCGGCGTCGATCATGTACTTCTCTTCTTCATTGATCGTGATGCTGGAGCAGCCGGAGACGCAGCACTTGCCCATGCCGCGCGCCACGACGGCCGCGTGGGAGGTCATTCCTCCGCGGCCGGTCAGGATGCCCTTGGCGATGTTCATGCCTTCGATGTCTTCCGGAGAGGTCTCGAGTCGGACCAGGATCACGGGTTCCTTCGTCTCCTCGACGAAGCGGACGGCATCCTTGGCGTAGAAGACGATGCGGCCGGTCGCGGCGCCCGGGGAGGCGTTGAGGCCCTTGGCGACGATGTGGGCGGCCTTGAGGGCCTTGGGCTCGAAGGTCGGGTGGAGCAGCGCGTCGAGCTGCTTCGGGTCGATCTTCATGAGGGCTTCTTCCTTGGTGATCATCCCCTCGGCGACGAGGTCGACGGCCACCTTGAGGGCGGCGAAGGCGGTGCGCTTGCCGTTGCGGGTCTGGAGCATGAAGAGCTCGCCGCGCTCGATCGTGAATTCCATGTCCTGCATGTCCTTGTAGTGGCGCTCCAGCTTGGTCGCGATGTCGGCGAACTGCTGGTAGACCTTGGGCATGACGTCGCGGAGCTGGTCGATGGTCTGCGGGGTGCGGATGCCGGCCACGACGTCCTCGCCCTGGGCGTTCATCAGGAACTCGCCATAGAGCTTGGCCTCGCCGGTGGAGGGGTCGCGGGTGAAGGCGACGCCCGTGCCGGACGTGTCGCCCATGTTGCCGTAGACCATCTCCTGCACGTTGACGGCGGTGCCCCAGTTGCCGGGGATGTCGTTCAGGCGGCGATAGACGTTGGCACGCTCGTTGTTCCAGGAGCGGAACACGGCCTTGACGGCTTCGATCAGCTGGACTCTGGGGTCCTGCGGGAACGCGGCGCCCTTCTCGGCCTTGTACAGGGCGAGGTAGCGCTTGACGACCTCCATCAGGTGGGCGGCGGTCAGGTCGGTGTCGAACTTCGCGCCGTTCTCGTGCTTGACGGCATCGAGGATCTTGTCGAACTTGGCCTTCGGGACGTCCATGACGACATCGCCGAACATGGAGATGAAGCGGCGGTAGGAGTCGTAGGCGAAGCGCTCGTTGCCCGTCAATTTCGCAAGTCCCTTGACGACTTCGTCGTTGAGGCCGAGGTTGAGGATCGTGTCCATCATGCCGGGCATGGAAGCGCGGGAGCCGGAACGGACGGAGACGAGGAAGGGGTTCGTCGGGTCGCCGAAGACCTTGCCGACGGTCTTCTCGGTCTTGGCGAAGGAGGCGAAGATCTCGTCCTCGATCTCCTTGGCGATCTTCTCGCCATCGTCGTAGTAGCGGGTGCAGGCTTCGGTCGTGACCGTGAAGCCACGGGGTACAGGCAGGCCGATACCGGTCATCTCGGCGAGGTTCGCGCCCTTGCCGCCGAGCAGGTTGCGCATCGTGGCGTTGCCTTCAGAGAACATGTAGACGTACTTGGTCATTTCAGTTCCTCCCTTTGCTTTATGCTTTCCGGTGTTCTTCGCATTCGTTGGTCAGGGTGTCGGGTCAGAAGTCGAACCGCCCTTCGAACCAGGCGGGAAGGGTATCGATGGGAACGCGGACCTGCTGCATCGTGTCGCGTTCGCGGATGGTCACGCAGCGGTCCTCCTGGGACTGGAAGTCGTAGGTGATGCAGTACGGCGTGCCGATCTCGTCCTGACGGCGGTAGCGCTTGCCGATGCTCTGCCGGTCGTCGAACTCGCAGGGGAATTTCTTCGTGAGGGCGCGGTACACGACTTCGGCCTCCTCGGACAGCTTGCCCGAAAGCGGCAGGATCGCGGCCTTGATCGGGGCGAGGGCGGGGTGCAGACGCAGCACGGTGCGGACGTCGCCCGGGGCGATCTCCTCCTCGTCGTAGGCGTCGCACAGGAACGCCAGCGCGACGCGGTCGGCGCCGAGCGAGGGCTCGATGCAGTACGGGACGTACTTCGCGTTCGTGACCGGATCGAAGTAGGACAGGTCGTCCTTCGAGTGCTCGATGTGCTGCTTCAGGTCGTAGTCGGTGCGGTCGGCGACACCCCAGAGCTCACCCCATCCGAAGGGGAACAGGAACTCGAAGTCGGTGGTGGCGTTCGAGTAGAACGAGAGCTCCTCGGGTCCGTGGTCGCGGAGGCGGAGACTCGCGTCCTTCATGCCGAGAGAGAGCAGCCATTGGTGGCAGAAATCCTTCCAGTAGTGGAACCACTCGAGGTCGGTGCCGGGCTCGCAGAAGAACTCCAGCTCCATCTGCTCGAACTCGCGGGTGCGGAACGTGAAGTTGCCCGGCGTGATCTCGTTGCGGAAGGCCTTGCCGACCTGGGCGATGCCGAAGGGGATCTTGCGCCGCGTGGTGCGCTGCACGTTCTTGAAATTGACGAAGATGCCCTGCGCGGTCTCGGGACGCAGGTACAGCTCGGCCTTGCTGTCCTCGGTCACGCCCTGGAAGGTCTTGAACATCAGGTTGAACTTGCGGACGTCGGTGAAGTCCTTGCTTCCGCAGGAGGGACAGGCGACGCCCTTGGCGCGGATCCAATCCATCA
>CAXNDY010000015.1:0-10067 GCA_964201095.1 Saccharofermentanales bacterium | reverse complement strand
CCCACCATCGCGATGACCTTCAGCGTCAACGACAGTCCGTTCGCCGGGCGCGAGGGCCGCTTCGTGACCTCCCGCCACCTGCGCGACCGCCTGTTCAAGGAGATGGAGACCAACGTCAGCATGCGACTCGAGGAGACCGCGACGCCCGACGCGTTCGTCGTCAAGGGACGAGGCGAACTGCACCTCTCCATCCTGATCGAGACCATGCGCCGACAGGGACACGAGTTCCAGGTGTCCAAGCCCCGCGTCATCGTCAAGGACGTCGACGGCGTCCAGAGCGAACCCGTCGAGATGCTCATGGTCGACGTGCCCGAACCCTTCGTCGGCGTCGTCATGGAAGGTCTCGGATCCCGCAAGGCGGAGCTCGTGAACATGCTGCCGCCGGAGAAGGGATACGTCCGCCTGGAGTTCAAGATCCCCTCCCGAGGCCTGATCGGATACCGTTCCGAGTTTTTGACCGACACAAAGGGCAATGGTATAATGAACACCGTTGTCAGCGGCTTCGAACCCTGGAAGGGCGACATCGAGACCCGTCCCCATGGCGTACTGATCGCCTGGGAAGACGGCGACAGCGTCACCTACGGCCTCTACAACGCGCAGGAACGCGGAAACCTGTTCATCGGTGCCGGCGTCCCCGTCTACGAGGGGATGATCGTCGGCGAGTGCCCTCGCGACGAGGACATCGTGGTGAACATCTGCAAGAAGAAGCATGTCACCAACATGCGCGCTTCCGGTTCGGACGACGCCCTCCGGCTCGTCCCGCCCCGCCTGATGAGCCTCGAGCAGTGTCTGGAGTTCCTGTCCGACGACGAACTCGTCGAAGTGACTCCGAAGACCATCCGGCTCCGCAAACGGGTCCTCAGCACCGAACAGCGCGCAAAACTGCGATCGAAGGTGGACCGCTGATGTTTTCCCGCAAGGCCCTCAAAGCCCTCTTCTGGATGCTCTTCCTCGTCGTCGCGCTCTTCGTCGCGGCCGGCGGCTTCTATCTGGGATACTCCTACGTCATTTCCCAGAACACGAGGTTCGAGGAGTTCACCACGAGCGGAAGCAGCGTGGGCCCGGACACCGCGGCTGCCGTGATGATCGTCATTCCGCGCGAGTCCAATACGAAGGAGATCGCCGCGCTCCTGAACGACCATGAGGTCGTCAAGAACCCCTTCCTCTTCACCCTGCTGTCCAAGGTCAACGGGTTCGACGGCCAGTACCAGGCCGGTACCCACTTCGTCACGAAGCACATGACCTACGACGAGATCATGTACATGCTCTCGCAGAAGCCGAAGTCCGTCCGCGTCACCTTTCCCGAGGGCCTGACCTACAAGCAGATCAAGGCCAAGCTCAAGACCGCGGGCGTCTACTTCGACGAGGCGAAGCTGGATGCGATGGTCCAGAATCCATCGCAGTTCATCGACTACGAGTTCGTCCGGGGCATCGAGGTGAATCCCGCGCGCGAGTGGAACCTGCAGGGCTATCTCTTCCCCGACACCTACGAGTTCGACATGAACGCCGATGAGGAGACCATCCTCCGGACGTTCCTCGACAACACGGAGAACAAATATCTTCCCGAGTTCTATGCGCGGGCGGAGGTCATGGGGCTCAGCATGGACCAGGTCATCACCCTCGCCTCCATCGTCCAGAGCGAAACCGCCGTGCTGTCGGAGATGGGCACGGTCGCCA
The DNA here is from genome assembly GCA_964201095.1 of Saccharofermentanales bacterium. Lineage (GTDB taxonomy): Bacteria > Bacillota > Clostridia > Saccharofermentanales > UBA5734 > CAILLO01. The sequence goes on along the minus strand of CAXNDY010000015.1, from coordinate 8,390 downwards.
GCGTCTTCTGGAACCGCCTGCACTACAAGGACCCGGCCAGCCGGCTTCTCCAGTCCTGCGCCGTCCTCAACTACCTCCGCGAGCAGCAGGGTCTGGACCGTCGCATCGTCGCGACCGACGAGGACATCAAGTTCGACAGCCCCTACAACACCTACCAGTACGCCGGCCTTCCGCCGGGCGCCATCAGCAATCCGGGAGCGGACGCGATCCGCGCGACCCTCTGGCCGGACCAGACGAAATTCCTGTACTTCGTGGCCAAGGGAGACGGCACGACCGCATTCGCGGAATCGTTCGCACAGCACCAGATCAACGTCGCGAAATACGTGAAATGATGGAGCTCCTCGCCCCTGCCGGCAACCTCGAGAAACTCGAGGTTGCCGTCGCTTACGGAGCCGACGCCGTCTACCTCGCCGGTACGCGATACGGGCTTCGCGCCGCGGGCACGAACTTCACCCCCGCACAGCTGGCCGAAGGCGTCGTCCACGCCCATGCGCATGGCGTGCAGGTCCACCTGGCGCTCAATGTCTTCGCCCACCCCGAGGACTTCATAGGCTTGCGGGAAACCGTCCGGGAATCGGTCGACGCCGGCATCGATGCCGCGATCGTCTCGGACCCCGGCGTCTTCTCGGTCGTCCGCGAAGAAGCGCCCGGCCTCGCGATCCACATCAGCACGCAGGCCAGCGTCACCAACGCCGCCGCCTGCCGGTTCTGGCACGCCCAGGGCGCACGTCGCGTCGTCCTCGCCCGCGAGCTGACGCTCGTGGAGATCGCACGGATCCGTGCGGACACTCCTGTGGAGCTCGAGCTCGAGGCGTTCGCCCACGGCTCCATGTGCATGTCCTATTCGGGGCGGTGCATCCTGTCGAACCTCATGACGGGGCGCGACGCCAACCGCGGCCGATGCGCCCAGCCCTGCCGCTGGAAGTACGCGCTGGTGGAGTCGAAGCGGCCCGGCGAAGCCTTCCCCATCGAACAGGACGACCGCGGCACCTATGTCTTCAATTCGCGGGACCTCTGCATGGTGGCCCACCTGGCGGACCTCCGCGCGGCGGGAATCGCGTCCATCAAGATCGAAGGTCGCGCCCGCAGCGCCTTCTATGCGGCGATGACCACCAAGGCCTACCGGATGGCGCTGGATGCGCTCGAGGGAGCGGCGGACGCCGGGACGCCGGGCGAATGGATGGGAATCCTCGACCGGACCAGCCATCGGCCCTTCTCGACCGGCTTCTACTTCGAAGGTCCCGGCGTCGATGCGCAGATCCATTTGGCCGACTCCGCCTACCTGCGGGAGGCGGACGTCGTCGGCCGCGTCCTCGAGGTGGACCCATCGAGCGGCATCGCGCGGGTCTCCCAGCGCAACCGCTTCCTTCGCGGGGAGCGCCTCGCCCTGGTGCAGCCGAAGGGACCGGTCGTGGAGTTCACGGCGGAGGACCTGCGGGATGCCGACGGCATCCCCATCGAGGCGGCGCCGCACCCCGCCATGGAGGTCCGGATGCCCATCCCCGGGCCCGTCCAGCCGTATTCGTTCCTGACGCGCGTCAGTCGCTGAAGTCGATCACGCTGCGGCCCTCGCGGACCTTCCCGATCAGCGCCGATACCGCCTTGTGCTCGGGGTGGACGGTGTAGCGCTTGAGGGCCTCGACGTCGTCGAACTCGGATACCAGGCACATGTCGAAGGCGTCGGGGACGACTCCCAGGTCGCGCTCCACGCGGAAGGACCTGATCTCCGCGATCTTCGCGGGCAACGCCAGCAGGGCCGCGCGGGCCCGGACCATGTTCTCTTCCTTCGTGTGGCCGTCCGCTTCGGCGGCGAATCTCCACATCACGATATGGTGCAGCATGGGGTTCCTCCTTCGGCATCGAGGGCGGCGCTTCGGCCGTTCCGTCGACGATCTGTGGACGATTGTAGCAGACGACTCCGCCTTCTGCTACCATGGAGGCGCTGCGGCAAGGAGACCTGAAGATGGACTTCACCACGCTCCCTCCCCTGACCCTCGCGTTCCTGTGCTTCTTCATCTTCCTGGCCGGGTTCGTCGATTCGATCGCGGGCGGGGGAGGTCTCCTGTCGATTCCCGCCTATCTCATGGCGGGTCTTCCCCCGCACCTCGCCGCAGGCACCAACAAGCTGTCCGCCTCCCTCGGGACGACCGTTTCCACGATCCGCTATTTCCGGCACGGCCGGGTTCATTTCGCGGCCGCAGCGGCCAGCGCCCTCCTGGCCTTCCCGGGCTCCTTCCTCGGGTCGAAGGCCGCGCTCGCGATTCCCTCGGACGGCTTCCGCATCGCGATGCTGGTGCTCATCCCCCTCGCGGCCGTCCTGGTCCTGACGCGTAAGACCGGCGACGACGCCGAGGACCGCCGGACGCCCAAGGTCTTCGGCTGGGCGTTCTGGGCCCTCTGCGCGGGCATCGGGTTCACGGTGGGCTTCTACGACGGATTCTTCGGCCCCGGCGCGGGCACGTTCGTCCTGATGTTCCACAACATCGTGCTGGGCTTCGGGCTCCGCACCGCGAGCGGCAACGCCAAGGTCGTGAACCTCAGCTCCAACTACGCGGCGCTGGCCGTGTTCATCGCCGCCGGGCAGGTGATGTGGGTCACCGGTCTCATCGCCGGTGCCTGCGGCATCGCCGGCAATTGGCTCGGGTCCGGGCTCGCGATCCGGAATGGCGCGCGCACGATCCGCCCGGTTTTCGTAGGCGTGCTCGTGCTGCTGTTCGCGAAGGTGCTCTACGACGCGATCTTCTAGGATCCGCCGCGGCTGTAGCGGGAACCGCCGCCCTCAGGCGAAGGATCGCGAGAACGAGTAGAACCAGAACAGGAATCCCGCCAGGATCAGGCATCCCAGCAGATAGCGCCACTCCAGGAAGACCCTCGGCTTCGGCTGCGGGCCGGAGATGCGCACCGGCGCCGTGCTCTTCCTGTAGAGGGAGGAGCCGAAGGCGAGCGCGACCGGAATGAAGGCGATCAGCGCGATGACCGACGCCACGATGGAAAGGGTCAGCAGGGACCCGGAGTCGATGACGGAGGGGGAGGCGAGCAGCGCGTCCCGCCACTGCGGCAGCAGAGGCCGCATGACGAGCATGGTCATGTTGAGGGTCATGTGGGCGACGATGGCCGTGAACAGGCTTCCCGTGGTGGCGCGCAGGTAGCCGAGGAGGAGACCTGCGCCCAATGGCGCCAGGAGGAACAGCGGGTCCGCATGGAAGAGGGCGAAGGCCAGCGCCGGGAGGACGACGGCGGAAATCCGCGCGCCGGAGTGCTCCATGGCTCCCTGCATCAGTCCGCGGAACATCAGCTCCTCGACGATGGCGGGAATCACGACGGACATGACGACCACCAGGGTGAAGGCCTGCGGGTCGGTCGAGGTCGCGTGGGCTGCGGCAGGGACGGGGAAGGAGAACCCCGACTGCGCCAGTGCGTAGGCGGCGATGTTGTTGAGGCCGGTGAGCAGCACCGCGGCCGGAATGCCGGCGGCGATGGCGAGCAGGAGGCCGCCGGGGCGGGGCAGGGACCGACCGAGGAGGATGCGGGGCGTGATGCCGTAGCCGAAGGCGATGACGAGGGTCGGGATCAGGATGCAGACCCCCTGCATGAGGGAGGCGGCGATGACGAACGACTTCAGCGAGGCCTTGTCGAGTCCGAAGGTGCCGTCGGGGAGGAGCGTCCAGCCGATCTGGAGCAGGGCGGCGAGCACGGCGTGGACGATCAGCAGGGTGCCGGGGGCGACGCGGACCATCCGGTCCTCGTGGCCGGCGTCGAAGGTTCTCGTCTCGAAGGCGGCGGAGTCCTCCGGTTCCGGGTTCGCGGGGGGAATGCCTCGGTGCTTCATCGTCCGTACCCTCCTTGCTGAAGCGGGAAAACCCGCCCCGGGGATGTCGGTCAGAACGTGGTGAGATACCAGGCGGCGACGGCCTGGAGCTGGTCGATGAAGAAAAGCACGGCGAGCAGACCCACGACGAGGAAGGGACCGAAAGGCATGGTGCCATCGGGGAGGGGTTCCGTCGACGCAGGGCGGCGGCGGTACTTGCGCAGCAGGGCGGGTACGGCGTAGACGGCGCCGGTCACGAAGGCGACCAGAAGCACCGCCAGCAGGCCCCACACCCCGGAGACGAGGCCGATGGCTGCCAGCAGCTTGACGTCGCCCATGCCCATGGCTTCCACGCCGCCGGCCATGCGGGAGCCGATCCAGCCGATGGCCAGCAGGAGGAGTCCCCCGGCGAGCGCCGCGCCGAGGCGGTTCAAGGCTTCCAGATACCAGGGTGCTCCGTTCGCGAGCAAGCCGGGCACGGAGCCGGACAGGGAAGGCACGAGACCGATTGCCCAGAAGAGGACTCCAAAGACGGCGAGCGCCGCGGCGGCCTGGTCGGGGATGATCCGGGTCAGGCAATCCGAGACGAAGACGATGGACAATGGAAAGAGGACGAGTACGCAGAGCGCGGCGACCCAACCGTCGGCATGGGTGGCGAAGGACTGGACCGAAAGGGCGGTGCAGGCGAGGACCCACAGAAGGCCGAAGGGGAGGAAGCGGAGGCGGGGCTTCGGCAATGGGCCATCGGGCTCTTCCCCGGGCTCGTCGTCGCGGATCCAGCTTTCCGGCATCGTAAGGAAGATCGCGTAGGAACCTACACCCGTCGCGATTCCCAAGGCGATGGATAGGGCCCACGAGGTTGTGGTCATCCGGTACCTGCCTTTCTCTGCACCCTGTCGTCCCAAGGGGGACGAAGGGTTGTCCGGCGATGTGACAAGGGCTGTCTCGATTATACACGCAAAGTGGTAGAATCGGACCCATAGGGCTTTTTCGAAGGAGGCGGAGATGGCGAAGGAAGCACGTCCGAAGGGAAGACCTGCCCGGTCCCGGAGTGAGGATCTACCTCCGGACACGCGGACGGACAAGAGCCTCCGGGTGCTGGAGGCGTTGCGGGACCACGCCGAGCGCGGCGACGGCACGTGCTTCGACCGGGCGCGGCTGTCCGACGCGGCCGGCGTCACGGTGCGCAACCTCGACGCGATCCTGAAGAGCCTCCGCAACGGCGGCTACGACATCCTCTGGGATGACACCCGAGGATACCGTCTCAAGGGGACCGCCGGACCCGACTTCCGCATCCGTTCGCCGGCAGGGTTCCGCGCACTGGGTACGCTCCGGTCCTTCGTCGACGACCATGCCGAGCTGGTCGAACGCGACCATTGGCTCGCGCTTCTGGACGACATCCTCGCGGACAGCGAGAAAACCCGGAAGAAGAGGATGGGGCGAGATTTCGAGGAAGCGCTGGTCGACGGGGAGGGGCGCATGTACCGCGTCGCGGAGCCGGAGATCGTCTATCTCAACGTGCACCGCTCGCGCCCGGAGAGCCTGACCCGCAACCACGTGGAGCGCCTGCGCGAGGCGATCCGCGCGTTCCACCCCGTCCGCATGCGCTACGTGGACCGCAATGGCGAGAAGGACACGATCCGGGTGCAGCCGTACTTCCTTTTCCACCGCGAGGGGACGTTCTACCTCGGCGGCGTGCAGACGCACAGCGGGGACCGACCCATGAAGCTCCCGCGCTTCAAGCCCTTCACGATCACCTCCATGCGCTGCCTGGGGTTCGACGTGCTCGTGGACGAGACGTTCGTGCCGTTGCCGCGCTACTCCGCGGCGAAACGGCTCACGAGGACCGGCATCCGCAGTCTGGACGGGGAGATGCCGGTCGAGGCCGAGTTCGAGGTCTTCGGACGATTCGCCTACAACGCCTGCGAGACCGACCACGGCGAGCAATCGGAACACGAGTGGGTCCGCTCTGGCCCCCATGCCCAGCATCTCCGCATGAAGGCGACGTTCGGAAGCATCTACGACCTCGTCCGATACATCCTCTCCTTCGGCCGTTTCGCCGTCCTGGACAAGCCGGAATCGGTCCGCGCGGTCCTCATCGACAACATCAAGGGCATGGCGGAACGGTACGGCTTGTCGGTCGTGGACACCGAGAAGGGGAAAACTCCGTCGATTTGACGGTGGACAGTCCCACCGGTTTCCTGTACCCTGCAAGGCAGACACCGGAAAGACTGGCTTTCCGGTCATTCTTCGATGTCGTGCCCACGGAGGACCGCACATGGACCGCAACAAGGCGCTGAGCGCGGACGTACGCCTCTTCCTCGCCGCAGAGGCAGGCAAGGAGCCGACCGCCGCAACGCCCTTCGAATTCTGGCTGGCGCTGTCCCGGGCGGTGATGGCCCGCATCGGAACGGATTGGGAGAAGACGCGGAACGCCTACGCTTCCACCCGCCAGGCGCACTATCTGTCCGCCGAATTCCTCGAAGGCCGCGCCCTGGCCAACAACCTCGTCAATCTCGGCCTGCATGAGGACGCGCAGAAGGTGCTGGCCTCGTTCGGTCAGGACCTGTCCGCCATGGAAGAGCAGGAGACCGACGCGGGGCTCGGCAACGGCGGCCTCGGGCGCCTCGCTGCCTGCTTCCTCGACTCCGCCGCGACGCGCGACCTGCCGGTGACGGGCTACGGGATCCTCTATCGCTATGGGCTCTTCAAGCAGTCCATCGTCGAGGGCTTCCAGAAGGAGACCCCCGACCCGTGGCTGGAGAAGGGCTATCCCTGGCTCGTCCGCCGCGACGAGCACAGGGTTCTGATCGAGTTCCCCGACGTCTCGGTGTGGGCCGTTCCCTTCGACATGCCGATCACGGGCTTCGCGACCCGCAACGTCAACACGTTGCGACTCTGGCGTCCAGAGCCCACCGTCGACTTCGACTTCGTTCTCTTCAACGCGCAGCGATACGACGACGCCATCCTGCAGCGAAACCGCGTCCACGACATCGGCCGCGTGATCTATCCCAACGACTCGACCCACGAGGGCAAGCTGCTGCGCCTCCGCCAGCAGTACTTCTTCACCGCGGCGACGCTGCGCGATCTCGTCCGCACCTACCGCGCCGCCCACGACGGATCCATCCTCGGCTTCGAGAAGATGAACCACATCCAGCTCAACGACACGCACCCGGTGGTCGCCATTCCCGAATTGCTGCGCATCCTGACCGCCGACTGCGGACTCTCCTTCGAGGAGGCCTTCCGCATCGCTTCCTCCACCTTCGCCTATACGAACCACACCATCATGGCCGAGGCGCTCGAGTCGTGGGACGTGAACCTGTTCAGCATCCTGCTGCCTGATGTCTACGCGTGCATCCAGCAGGTCGACGCCCGCTTCCGTACCGAACTGCGCGCCAAGGGCCTTCCCGAGGACCGCATCGCCCGCATGGCCCCCATCGGGGACGGCCGGATCCGCATGGCCTGGCTCGCCATCTATGTCTCGACCTCCGTCAACGGCGTCGCGGCCATCCACACGAAGATCCTCCAGAGCCAGACGCTGCGCGACTGGTTCGAGATCTGGCCGGAGCGCTTCAGCAACAAGACGAACGGCGTCACGCCCCGCCGCTGGCTCCGGGTCTGCAACCCCGAACTCTCCAGGATGCTGACGCGCCTGTCCGGCGACGACGGCTGGGTGCGCGACCTCGACAAGCTGTCCGCGTTGTCCGGGCTTGGCGACGACCGAAAGGTCCTGAAGGAGTTCCTGGCCGTCAAGGCGGAGAAGAAGCGGCAGCTCGCCGACTTCATCTTCGCACGGGAAGGCGTCCGCATCGACCCGACGTCGCTCTACGACATCCACGTCAAGCGGATCCACGAGTACAAGCGCCAGCTGCTCAATGCGCTCTACATCCTGGACCTCTATTTCCGGCTGAAGCAGAAGCCCGACGCCCCCTTCGTGCCGCGCACCTTCCTGTTCGCCGGCAAGGCGGCTCCCGGATACTTCCGCGCGAAGGCGACGATCAAGCTCATCAACGAGATCGCCCGCATCATCGACGCCGACCCCGTCGTCAAGGGGCGCATCAAGGTGGTCTTCCTCGGCGACTACAGCGTCAGCTCCGGCGCGAAGGTCTACCCGGCGGCCGACCTGTCCGAGCAGATCTCGACGGCCGGCACCGAGGCGTCCGGCACGGGCAACATGAAGTTCATGATGAACGGCGCGGTGACGCTGGGCACCTTCGACGGGGCCAACGTGGAGATCGTGGAGGCGGCGGGCGAGGCCAACGAGTTCATCTTCGGCGCCCGCGTCGAGCACTTCCCCGGCATCCGCTCCGTGTACGACCCGCAATGGCAATACCGCAACGTGCCCGGACTCCAGCGCGCCGTGGACGCCATGGTGGACGGCACCCTCGACGACGGTGGCACGGGCATGTTCCACGAACTCCACGCCTCGCTTCTGACCGGAGTGAACTGGCAGCCGGCCGACGTCTACTACGTTCTCGGCGACTTCGAGGACTACCGGAAGGTGCGCGACGAGGCGGCCGAGGCCTATCGCGACCCGCTCGGATGGGCGCGGCGCTGCTGGCTCAACATCTGCGCCTCGGGC
>CAXNDY010000014.1:0-10361 GCA_964201095.1 Saccharofermentanales bacterium | reverse complement strand
CTTCGGGCAACGGTCCGAGGAGCGTCGCGCGGAGTCGGTCCAGCTCCCGGGATCGGTCGACGCCGACCGGAGGTTCCCCCCGGAAGAAGACTTCCAGCGCATCGGTCCTGGCCGCGCGCCCGGGGATCAGCTGGTAGAGCACGAACCAGTCCCCGAGGAACGTCAGCGGAATGGAGACCGCCGCACCATCCGTGGTCCGCGCGCCGAGCGGCTCCTCCACGGAGACGAACCGGTCGAGGGTACCCTCCGCCAGATCGTAGCGGTATTCCCCGCAGGGGCCGAGCACCGACAGTCCCGCCATGACGTCGACCTCGACACCATCGACCTCGTACTCGGCGAAGCACCGCGTGCCGTAGACGGGGTGCGGTTCCATGCGGACCGGCGCGAGGGTCCCCCCGATCCGGGTCAGTGCGCGGCAGGCGTCCGCGAAACCGTCTTCGGAGACGAGCAGGTCCAGGTCATGGGGTTCGATGGGCAATCCGCGCATGGCCAGCAGCATCGACGAGCAGAGACCCCAGGCGATGCCATCCTCGGCGAAGGCGCGGGCGATGCGCACGAGCGCGTGGTCCAGCGCCTGACGATGGGTCAGGTTCACGAAGCGGCGGTATTTCTGCATCGCGACGGGAAGCCGGATCGGGGCGAGGCGCACGGCGAGGTTCGTCACGACGACATCGAATGCGGCGAGTTCCTCCCGCATCCGGAGGGCGACCTCTTCGCGGACCTGCCCGGATCGGGCTTCGGACGTCCCGGGCAGCAGGTCGAGAACGACCTCCAGTGCGTCCGGAGTGAAGACCGTCACGTGGAATTCGCGGATGCAGTCGTCCGTCGTGATGATCCAACGGCTGACGAGATCGGGGAAGACGGCGCGCGTCGGTGCTCCCGTGGACGGGTCGGGCGTCGTGCGTCGAAGCAGGAGGACGTCGTCGTTGCGCCCGAGCACGCGTCGCAGCGTGCGGAAGGAACTGCCGCAGGCGCAGGGTCCGCCGAGTTCGACGCGGTCGTTCATGCGGTAGCGGATCAGCGGCTGCACGTCATTGACCAGATTCGTCACCAGCATCGTCGACGCCGTCCCGCCCGGCCGTGTCACCGGACGGCCTTCGTCGTCGTAGAGTTCGACGAGCGCGAGGTCCTCGTTGATGTGCAGCGTCCCGAGCCGACAGGGGCTGGCGATCTGGCCCTCGCTGGCCTGGTAGATCTGGGATACGGGCGCCCCGAAACGCTGTTCGAACCGTTCCTTCTCTTCGTCCTCGAGCACCTCCGCGTAGCAGAGGATGCGGTTCAGGCGGCCCTTCAAGCGGTCGGCGAACGGGAGTAGCACGCGCAGCAGGCTGGGCGGGGCCATCAGAACGTTCGTGCGGTCCGACAGGGCCTGGTCGACGATCGATTCGGGGGCCGTCATGGTGGAGAGATAGCGCAGGGAGAGCATCGGCGCGCGGATATCGGCGAACCCCTGGCTGAAGACGCGCAGCAGGAAGAGGATGCGAAGGGGAAGATCCCGGAGGGAGACCCCGCCACGGGCGAGGAAGACGGCCGGCAGGCGCTCGGTCAACGAGCGCGGCGTCAGGTAGATGCCCTTGTTCCCGGAGGTGCCGCTGGAGAGTCCGACGACATATCGGTCCGCGTAGTACCCGAGGTAGTCCTTCGCCCTCTCGCGGGCGACGGCCCAGGGCAGGACGTCGGCGAGGCGGAGTCCTGCGGTGTTGAGGGCATCGAAGTGGGCCATCATGGTCGCCTTGTCGATCACCGTCGAGGTCAGACGGTCCGGGGGCGGTTCCGAAGCGGCGGAGTCCATCGGGTCCGCGAGCAGCGGGATGGAGCGGAGGACGTCCTCGGTGGACCACCCGGAATAGAGTTCCCGATAGAACGGGCTTCGCTCGCGGGCGAAGTCGAGCATCCTTCGGAGGGCGCGCCGCTGGAAGGCGCGCAGCGCGGCCGGGCCGGACCGGTACAGGTGGTGCTGCAGCCGGAGATAGTCGACCCCGGAGCGGACGAGGTTCATTCCTTGCCGCCGGCCAGTTTCCGGGCCTTCTGGCTCCCGCCGAAGGGATCCATGGCCCGGGTGTACGCGTACTCGATGCCGAACCGGTAGCCCGAGCGCTGCCACAGCAGCAGCACGAAGCCCCACGCGACGGCCAGGCAGAATCCGAAGAGCACCGCGCCGGCGAGATCGAGGGTGAAGGCCGGGTCGATGCGGCGGATGACGCCGAACACCGCCTCGCTCAGGAGGCTCTCGACGAAGAAGACCGTGAGACCCGCGACGCCGAAGCGCGTCAGGTACCGCGAGAGGAAGGCGAGCGGGGTGCGGGTCGTCTTCTCCGAACCGTCACGACGGAAGTCGGCCGCCCGCAGGAAGCCGAGCACCACGAGCAGGAAGAGGCCGACCTGCAGCGTCATGATGGCGTACCATTGCCCATCGATGCTGCGCTCGAGCATGCTCTCGGGGAGCAGTACATAGAGGGCGGCGCCGACGACGAGGAAGAAGACACCCACGGGAGCGACGAAGCGGCGGAAGCGCACGAACCCGCCGGTGGAGGAAAGCAGTGCCGCGCACCAGGTGCCGAAGAGGCCGAAGGCGAAGTAGGGCAGCACCGGGTTGTTCTTGTTGACGAGCCCGTTGAGCGCGAGGGCGAGACCCCAGTTTCCGGATGCGACGGCGTCGAGGTAGACGGAGTAGAGGGGCAGGCGGAGCAGGGACAGCAGGAAGACGGCCAGCGCGGCGAAGAGCGGAAGGTGCGCGCGCAGGCCGATGGGGACGCGGGAGGCGAGACGGGTCTCCGCGTACTGGTAGAGGGCCAGGAGGATCAGGTTGCATCCGATCATCACGAGGGCGTCGACGTACAGGATGCGGTCGAGGCTGGGGACGACCAGGATGCCGGTGCGGATGAAGTGGACGAAGACGGATTCGTCCATGAAGCCTTCGGCCAGATGCACCAGCCCGGGGCCTGTCAGCAGGAAGTAGGCGTAGGCGACGACGAGGAAGAAGCCGCCGGCGACGAGTCCGCGCTTCAGCGCCCGTCCGGGGTCGAAGCCGGGGAGGGCGGCGCGGCGGTGGTAGGATAGCCCGTGGACCAGCCCGCTCAGGATGCCGAAGAGCCCTGCGAACATGAGCAGGAATCCGATGACGGTGACGGCGGGCGGCGGGTTCGAGAGGTCGAGGGCGTAGAGGCCGTCGAAGTGGTAGAAGGCGCCGTGGAGCGTCACCACGCCGAAGATGCCGATGCCGCGGAGGAGGTCGAGACCGTCGAGTTGCCGCTTCATGAAGCCGCCTTTCCGCCGCGGCCGCCCCTGAGGACGCCGACGGTCGTGGTCGTGATGCCGGACAAGAGGACCAGGCTCAGGAGGGAGACTGCGCCGAGGAGGACGGGATAGACGCCTTCGAAGGTCGTGAAGTGGCGGAGAAGGATGCCGGCGAACGCCCAGAGGACGACGGCGGCGAAGGCGATGTCGCGCTGGAGCAGGAGCCGGGCCAGGGCGAGGAGGCATGCCACGGCCACGAGAAGGATCGTCCAGCTCTGGTCCGCGAGGCCGAAGCCGTCCCAGCCGGCGGTGACCAGCACGGCGACGACGTTGGCGAGCGTGGCGACCGAAATCCAGCCCAGATAGATGCGGAACGGAACGATGGCCATCCAGAAGACGGCGCGGTCGGGCGTCTCCCGGCGGATGCGTTCCTGGCCCCGGTCGATGGCGATCAGCGACCCCAGCAGGAACAACATGGCCACGAGGGAAGGAAACACCAGCCCGTAATGCCAGAGGAAGATCCACGCGACATTGGCCGCGCAGGAGAGGAGGAAGAGTCCGGCGGTCCGGCGATCCGCGGCGCGCGTGCGGAAGACGTGGACGACGTAGACGGCGAGGGCGAGGTAGATGACGCCCCAGATGGAGAACGTCAGCCCGGCCGGAACGAAGAGGTTGGGGATGTGGTCGGAGATCTGGGCGGGCGTCTGCCCGTTGAGAGGGAGGCCCGCGGAGAGGGCGTTCACGACGAGGACGGCGAGGAATCCGATGGCGGTCAGCCAGGGCATGGGAAACACCTCCTTCGTGCGATGCGGGCGCCGTGCGTCAGCGCTCGAAATAGCCCGACATGTCCCGGGTCGAGCCTTCGGAAAGGGGAAGGACGACCGGCGCCCGGGTCCGGGCGGAACGGTAGATGGCGAGCACGAGTTCCAGGGCATCGCGGCCCGAGATCCCGTCCGCGCGCGGTGCGCGTCCATCGCGGATGGCGTCGAGGAAATCGGCGTACAGGCCGGCATGGGCGTTCTTCAGGCTCTTCAACGAAAGCCGGCCGGAGGGTGTCCGGAGGGATGCCGACAGCCAGCGGCGCAGGTAGCCGCCCAGCAGGCTCTTCCCAGCGGCATCGCGGATCTGGACGTGCGGAACGCCTTTGAGCAGTCCTGCGCGGATCGACCCTCCGGTGCATTGCAGGAAGAAGGAGGCCTCCTTCCGGTGCGGGTCGGTCAAGGTCGTGCCCTCGAGCATGCATACGGCTCCGTCGCGGAAGCGCAGGACGGCGGCGCCGTAGTCCTCGGCTTCCATGCGCCGCTCCATGCGGGCGAGGGTGCCGAACACCTCCCCGACGGCTCCGGTCGTGCGACCCATCAGCCAGGTCATCAGGTCGAAGGCGTGGATGCTCTGGTTCATGAGTGCCCCGCCGTCGGCGGCCCACGTGCCGCGCCAGGCCGCCTGGTCGTAGTAGTCCTGCCCGTGTCCCCAGCGGACCTTCACGTCGCCGGCGAGCACCCGCCCGAAGCGGCCGGCATCGAGGTCGGCCTTGAGGAGGTCGACTAGGGGGAAGAAGCGGTACATGTGGCCGACCGCGACGCGGCGGTCCGCGCTGCGTGCGGCGGACAGCAGGCGGTCCGCATCGGCGAGGTCCAGGGTCAGCGGCTTCTCGACGATCACGTGCGCCCCGGCGGCGACGGCGTCGAGTCCGATGGAGGCATGCGTTCCGCTCGGGGTCGTGATGGCCACGATCTCCGGCTTCGCGACGCGAAGCATCTCCGCGTGGTCCGCGTAGAGGGCGATCCTGGAACGGACCGAGCGGGAGACCCTGCATCGGTCCATCAATCGTCCCGGCGCTTCCGGGTCCCGGTCGACGAGGGCGACGATCTCGAGGCGCCCCTTCTGAGCGAGTGCGGCTTTCAAGTGCTTCTCCGCGACCTTGCCGCAACCGACGAGCGCATATCTCATGTGGATTCTCCTCTGCTATGATGGGGACAGGAGGTGATATCCATGACGCTGCCATCCTCTACCCGCTACGATTCCAAGAAGGATTCCATCTTCGCCGTGCTGCTCTGGTCCACCGTGTTCGTCAGCGGAGCCGCTTCGGTGTTCGCCGGTCTCGAGGACCTCTCCGCCCTGCTGATCTCGGGCTCTCTCACGCTCCTGCTGGCACTCCTGATGGGTTGGATCTGGTTCGGCACGTACTACGAATTCGTCGGTGACTTCCTCGTCTCCCATACGGGTCCCTTCAAGGAGAGTCTGCGTCTCGACAGGATCCTTTCGGTTCGCGCAACATGCAACATGTTGTCTTCCGCGGCACTCTCCCGGGATCGACTCGAGATCCGCTACGGCACGAAAGCCTACCAGATCACGCTGGTCTCCCCGCTCGACCGCGAGGGGTTCCTCGTCGACCTGCGTCTCCGCTGTCCTGAAGCCGACCTCACCAAAGCGGTATAGTCCTCGACCCGACTTTGGCGCCCCTTCACTGCGATTGTCACACAGGATGCTTTGCATGTCAAAACAATGAGGTATAATCGGACCAGCGCTTCCACACACCTTCGGCCACCCGGCCGACAGAATCGAGGTTCTTCGTGGGCATGAAAAGCTTCCTTGCCAAGGTTCTCCAGAAAACCCGCCTCGCGTTTGCGCAAGTCGCCCTCCGCTTTCCTTCCACGCTGCTGTACGCCCTGTCCCTCGGCGTCATCGCCATCTACATGAACCACGCCGGGACTCTCCCGAAGGAAGTCGAGGACTTCCTGGCACGCACCGCGATGACCCTTGGTCTCGGTCTTCCCCTATCCGCAGCCGTCACCCTTCTTGTCGAGCGTCTCGCTGGCAAGGGGGACGAGCGTCCGATGCATCTCCTCCGCGCGCTTTCCCAGACGGCCACGGCTGCCGCCCTCGCCCTGTTCGGGCTCTTCCTCACGACGGATTGGCAGGCGGGCGGCGGGCTGGTCGTACCCGGCCGCGTAGCCGGACTGGGGTTGGCATCGGTCCTCCTCTTCATCGCCATCCCGCGTCTGGTCTCCCGCCCGCGGTTCGTCACCGAGCAGATCCAGCTCTTCTTCCGGATCCTCATCACCTCCATCTTCACCAACGCCATCTACGGAGGGATCTGTGGTGTCATCGCCGCCGCGGACCTGCTCTTCGTCCTCCACGTCGATTCGAAGATCTACATCGACATCGTCGCCGCGACCTGGGCCGTGTTCGCGCCGGTCTTCTTCCTCTCCGGGATTCCCCGCCCGGACCACGAAGCCCAACAGAAGGAGTATTCCCTCTTCATCAAGGTCCTCGGCCTCTATATCATCGCACCCATCGCCTCGGTCTATACCTTCATCCTCTATGGCTACCTCCTCAAGATCCTCTTCACCCTCACGATGCCCGTGAACATGGTGTTCAATCTGGTCTTCTGGTACGCCGCCATCGTCCTCCTCGTCCTGATCGCCATCATCCCCCTGCGGGACAAGTCGCGCTTCGCGAACCTGTTCTCGCGCTGGATGCCCTTCGTGCTCCTGCCCCTCGAGGCCATGATGATGTTCTCCCTGGGAATCCGGGTCTTCGCCTACGGATTCACGGAGCCTCGCTATCTGGGCGCGATCGCCGGCCTCTGGGTCATCGCCGTCACGATCCTTTTCGCCCTACGTTCGAAGAACCCCTACAAGAGTCCCGCGTTGATTCCCGCGACCCTCGCCCTCGTGGCCGTGATCGCCGTGGTCGGCCCGCTGAGCGTATTCTCCATCACGAAGTGGTCCCAGAACGTCCGCTTCTCTGCAATCCTCCAGAAGTACTCCCTCGTCGACGAGGGCGCCTTGGTCCTTCCTTCCGCGCCTCCCGCCTACAGCACCGAGGACCAGAACTCCCTCGACTCCATCGCGTCCCGTTTCTCCGGAAGCTACGGATTGACCGCGCTGCATGTCCTGCCATCCGACCTGCCTTCCGCCGAAGCCGCCCTCGAGCAGCTCGGCATCTCCGCCACTTCGGTCCCCGGAGGAAATCCGGATGAAGTGCAGGCCTACTTCAACTTCGCATCCGACCTCACCGGCAACGCTTCCATCGACATCTCCGGTTACGACGTCCTCCTGCCGGTCTCCGGATACATGGAAACCGGTTCTGGGGTGCCGAGCCCCGCAGGAGTCGGCCTGGCCACGACGTTCGACGGTCCCGGCATGGCTCTGACCATTTGGATGGACGGCAAGCACCTGACCGACATCGACATGACCGCCTTCGTCTCCGAACTCCTGGAAGCGAATCCGGACAACATCACCGGCACGACGTCCCTGCCGGTCCCTTCCATGACCCGAGTGGCTGAATCCGGCGGGGTCCGGATCGCCTTCGTCGCAAGAAACCTCAACGGCAACTTCGTCCGGTCTGCCGGCATCGTGACCGTCCAGAGCGTCAGCATCGACGGCTACCTGCTCGTCAAGCTTCCCTGACCCCTTCGATGCCGTCGGTTCGACGCTGCGCATCGTCGATTTCAAGGAAGGCTGGATCACCTTCGTCTATGACGCGCCGACGTGCACCGGGTATCAGGACTACACAGCCGACGTGTGGGTGCCGGAGCGGATGCAGGCCGAGGTCTCCGCAGCGCTGCACACCCTCTTCCACGAACCCTCCTGAATCGAAGCGAGGCGGCTCCGTCTTCACGGTGCCGCCTCGAACGCTTTTGGGAACGCCTGGCCGAAAGCCGGGCTCTACTCTCTATATATCCTTGATCTCCTCGATGACGAGGCGGACGGCTTCGGCCGAGGCCTTGAGTCCAGCGAGTTCGTCGGGGGTCAGGTTGAGCTCCAGGACCTTCTCCACGCCGCGGGAGTTGACGACGGACGGAAGGCTCAGCACGACGTCGTGGAGGCCGTGGGGACCATCGATGACGCTGCCGACCGTGCGGATGGTGTTCTGGTTCTTGAGCAGCGTCTCGACGATGGTGTTGATCGTGATGCCGATGGCGTAGTACGTCGCACCCTTGTTCTTGATGATGGTGGCGCCGGACTTCTTGGTGTCCTCGATGACGGCGGCACGCTCTTCGTCGGTGAACTCGATGCCGGACGTGTGGCAGTACTCCTCGATGCTCAGTCCCGCGATATGAGTCGCGCTCCACGCGGGGATCTGCGTGTCTCCGTGCTCGCCGACCATGTAGCCGTGGATGTTCTTGACGTCCACGTTGAACTTGCGGCTGAGGTTGTAGCGGAAACGCAGGGAATCGAGCACGGTTCCCGTGCCGAGCACACGACCCTTGGGCAGCCCGGACCACTTCGTGATCATGTAGGTCAGGATATCCACCGGGTTCGCGACGACGAGGATGACGCCCGTGTTGTAATGTTCCATGATGCTGGCGGTGATTCCCTTGGCGATCGCGACGTTCTTCTTCGCGAGGTCGAGACGCGTCTCGCCGGGCTTTCGGTTGGCGCCCGCCGTGATGATGATGACGTCGCAGTCCCGGATGTCCTTGTAGTCGCCGGCGTAGATGTCCATCTGACCGAGGAAGGCGAGCGCATGGCTGATGTCCATCGCTTCGCCGATCGCCTTCTCCTTGTTGACGTCGATGAGGACCAGCTCGTTGCACAGCTGGTTGATGGCCATGGCATACGCCGCGGACGCTCCGACGAACCCTGCACCGATGATGGCGACTTTGGACCCCTTCTTCATGTTTCGTACTCCTTCATTCGTAGCCGATTTGCGCCCATTCTGAATGGACCTTGGTCATCATACGATGAAGAGCAGGTCGCAACAAGCCGGAGAGGGATTGTCGAAGCGGAGAAATCCCGAGGTCCTCAAGCCGAAAGTCCGTTCTTCTGCACGAAAAGCGTATCCATGAACGAGGCGCCCCTCCGGTCTGGAGGAGCGCCTCGCGGTTCCTGATGGGGTTCAGCGTGCCGGACTCCCGAGAAGCTCGGTTTATCAGGCCTTGCCGTCGCAGCCGAGGACGTTGACGAGCTTGTTCTTCACGAGCGAGCGGATCGCGTCGCGCGCGGGCTTCAGGTACTGGCGCGGGTCGAAGTCCGCGGGATGTTCGCCGAAGTATTCGCGGATGGAAGCGGTCATGGCGAGACGCAGGTCGGAGTCGATGTTGATCTTGCAGACCGAGCTGGCCGCGGCCTTGCGCAGCATCTCTTCGGGAACGCCGCGGGCGCCGGGCATCGCGCCGCCGTACTTGTTGATCTTCTCGACGAGCTCGGGGATGACGGAGGATGCGCCGTGCAGGACGATGGGGAAACCGGGAAGACGACGGGACACCTCTTCGAGGATGTCGAAGCGGAGCTGGGGCTCGCCCTTGAACTTGAAGGCGCCGTGGCTGGTGCCGATGGCGATGGCGAGGGAGTCGACGCCGGTGCGGGTGACGAATTCCTCGACCTGAGCCGGGTCGGTGTAGGAAGCCTCATGGGCGGCGACCTGGACCGCGTCCTCGATGCCGGCCAGCTTGCCGAGTTCGCCTTCGACGACGACGCCGTGGGCGTGCGCGTAGTCGACGACCTGCTTGGTCAGGCGGATGTTCTCCTCGAAGGAATGCTTGGAACCGTCGATCATGACGGAGGTGAAGCCGCCGTCGATGCATGACTTGCAGATCTCGAAGTCGTCGCCGTGGTCGAGGTGCACGACGATGGGAAGACCGGTGTCCTCGATCGCGGCTTCGATCAGCTTCATCAGATACACGTGCTTGGCGTACTTGCGGGCGCCGGCGGAGACCTGGAGGATCAGCGGCGCGTTGACTTCCTTCGCGGCTTCGGTGATTCCCTGGACGATCTCCATGTTGTTGACGTTGAAGGCACCGATGGCGTAGCCGCCGGCATAGGCCTTCTTGAACATTTCAGTGGATGTGACGAGTCCCATGGCATTCAACTCCTTCGCATCTTGGGTGTCGGACTGCGCGCGGTCCGTATCGTTCGCGCCCCATCCATTGTAGTTTGTCGGGCAATCTCCGTCAATTCGAACGGTTTGCGCAATTGCACGAAAAGGAAGGTCACGCGCCCAGCCCTTTCAGCCTCTCCAGCACGGCTTCGCGCATCTCCCCGTATTTCGTCAGCTTGTCGCGCTCGATGTCGAGCACCTTCGCCGGCGCCTTCGCGGCGAACTCGGCATTGGCGAGCTTTCCACCGACGCGCTCGATCTCCTTGTCGAGGCGTTCGCGTTCCTGCTTGAGGCGC
>CAXNDY010000013.1:0-10628 GCA_964201095.1 Saccharofermentanales bacterium | reverse complement strand
GGAGGCGCAGAAATCCTTGCCCGAGGAGATCCGGAGCAACCTCGCCCTGTATCCGGACGACGCCACCATCGCCTCCCTCGAGGTCTACTACTCGAACGACGCCATCGACACCGCGTACTCCGCCATCTGGGAAAGCGTCATGGCGCACTGAGGCACGGCTTTCAGCCTAGACGCTCCCGGAAGCGGGCTCGAGCCTTATGGGCTCGAGTGTAGCGTCCGTAGTGCCGTCATGGCATCAAGGCACATGGAGCGTCTTGCTGAAGACGTGCGGTGTGGCGGTGCAGCGTCGGCTTTCAGCCTGGACGCTACACCAGCGCGAGCGCCAGCACCTCCGGCATCTCCTTCACGAACACGAGCGTGAGCTTCGAGGTCACGGTCGCGGGAATCTCGGCGGCGTCCCGGCGGTTCTCCTCGGGAACGAGGACCGTATCGATGCCCGCGCGGTGGGCCGCGATGACCTTCTCCTTCAGGCCGCCGATCGGGAGCACGTGCCCGCGCAGCGTGATCTCTCCGGTCATGGCCACGTTTCGCCGCACCGCCCGGCCCGATAGTGCCGACGCGACCGCCGTGGCCAGCGTGATGCCTGCGGAAGGTCCGTCCTTGGGCGTCGCGCCCTCCGGCACGTGGACATGGATGTCCTTGTTGGCCGCGAAGGTCGGGTCGATGCCGAACTCGGCGGCGCGGGACCGGATGAAGGTGACGGCCGCACGCGCGGACTCCTTCATCACGTCGCCCAGCGAACCCGTGAGCTCGAGTTTGCCCGTGCCCTCCATGACGTTCACTTCGATGGCGAGCGTGTCGCCGCCCGCAGCGGTCCAGGCGAGTCCGGTCGCGACACCGATCTGGTCGGATGCGAAGGCGCGGTCGTAGCGGAACCGCTTCTTGCCGAGCAGGTCCTCCAGCTTTTCCGCTTTCACGGAGAATCGCTTCATCCCCTTCTCCGCCTTCTTCACCGCAACGCGGCGGCAGACGCGCGCCACTTCCCGTTCGAGCTGCCGGACGCCGGCTTCGCGGGTGTACCAGGCGACGATGCCGCGGATCGACTCGCGGTCGAATCGGATGTCGGTCTTCTCCAGCGCATTGGCCGCCAGCTGCTTCGGGACGATGAAGCGCAGTGCGATCTCGATCTTCTCCTCCTCGGTGTAGCCGGTGACCGGAACCACCTCCATGCGGTCCAGCAACGCCTGCGGGATGGTCTCGGAGGTGTTGGCCGTCGTGATGAAGAGGACCTTGGACAGGTCGTAGGGGATCTCCAGATAGTGGTCCCGGAAGGCGTTGTTCTGTTCCGGGTCCAGAACCTCCAGCAGCGCGGAGGACGGGTCGCCGTGGTAGTCGGCGCCGAGCTTGTCCACCTCGTCGAGCAGGATCAGCGGATTGTCCGTGCCGGCCTGTCGGATGGCATTGATCATCCGCCCCGGCATCGCGCCGACATAGGTGCGCCGGTGCCCGCGGATCTCCGCCTCGTCGCGCACCCCGCCGAGGGACATGCGCACATAGCGCCGGCCCATCGCCTCGGCGATGGACTTGGCGATCGAGGTCTTGCCGACGCCGGGAGGGCCGACCAGGCACAGGATCGGCCCCTTGACCCCGGTCTCGCCCTTCAGCTCGCGCAGCCGGCGGACGGCCAGGTATTCGAGGATCCTCTCCTTCACCTTCTCGAGGCCGTAGTGGTCCCGCTCCAGAACGTCGCGCGCCACGCCGATCTCCAACCGCTCTTCACTGACACCTCCCCAGGGAAGCTCGAAGACGAGGTCCAGGAAACTCCGGATCACGGAGCCCTCGGGGTATCCGGGGGGAAGCCGGCGTAGGCGTTCGATCTCCTTGCCCAGACGCTTCTTGGAGTCCTCGGACATCGGGCATTTCTCGAGCTGCTCGATGTAGACATCGATGTCGGCCGCCGTTCCGTCCTTGTCGCCGAGTTCCTCCTGGATGACCTTCATCTGCTCGCGCAGGAAGTATTCCTTCTGCCCCTTCTCGACGCGTTTGCGTACCTTGTCTCCCAGCTCCTTCTCCATCTCGGCGATGCGGGACTCGCGCTCGAGGGCCTCGATGAGCAGCGGGATGCGGATCAGGGGGTCGACCGCCTCCAGGATCTCCTGGCGCTGAGGCAGGGAGAGGTTCAGGCTGGTGGCGATGGTATCCGCCATCCCCGATGCATCCTTCAGGCTGGAGATCGCGGCCATGGACTCCGGGGACACGCGCCCCGAACTGGCCATGTAATCCTCGAACGCGGACAGCAGGAGACGGCGGGCCGCCTCCAGGGCGGCTTCCGGAGCGGCCGGCTGCAGATGTTCCAGGATCTCGACGAGGTAGAAGGGCTCGTCGGACACGTAGGAGTCGATGCGTGCGCGGCGCTGTCCTTCGACCAGCACCTTCAGGGTGTCGCTTCCGGGGAGTTCCAGGACCTGTCGGATCCTCGCGGTGCACCCCAGCGGGTAGACACCGTCCCGGGCGGGCTGGTCCTCCGTCGCGTCCTTCTGGGCCGAGAGGAAGACCACCTGGTCCTTCTCCATGGCGGAGCGGATGGCCAGTTTCGAAGACTCCCGCGCGACGTCGAAAGTCACCGCGAGGTGAGGGAACACATTCAAACCCCGTAGGGGGACGAGAGGCACGCGGAGCAGGATCCCCGGCGTATTCTTCGCGGAGGTCTTCGCGGGTTTTCTCACGACCGCCGGTTTCTTCTCAGTCGCCGGCTTCGTGGCAGCCGGCTTCTTCGCGGTCCTGGGTTTCGCGGCTGCGGCGGTCTTCTTGCCGTCGGCCTCGTTGTCGATCGTCTTCTTCATGTTCGGATTCCCTTTCCTTCCACGTGTACCGTCCCCTCATTATACCGAACATGAAAGAGACCGGCACCTCTCGGTACCGATCCCTTCCGCTGAGTTGGGTTTAGTCCGGACGAAGCGTCCGGTGCGGGGCGGAGGTCACTCGATGATTTCGGTGACGGTTCCGGCGCCGACGGTCTTGCCGCCTTCGCGGATGGCGAAGCGCAGACCCTTTTCCATGGCGATGGGGGTGATGAGCTTGATGGTCATGGTGATGTGGTCACCGGGCATGACCATCTCGACGCCGGTCGGCAGTTCTGCAACGCCGGTCACGTCGGTGGTGCGGAAGTAGAACTGAGGACGGTATCCGTTGAAGAACGGCTTGTGACGGCCGCCTTCCGCCTGGGTCAGGACGACGACCTCACCCTGGAAGTGGGTGTGGGGCTTGACCGTGCCGGGCTTGCAGATGACCTGACCGCGCTCGACATCGGCACGCTGCACGCCACGGAGCAGGACGCCGATGTTGTCGCCGGCTTCGGCCTGGTCCAGCAGCTTGCGGAACATCTCGACGCCGGTGACGACGCTCTTGCGGGGCTCGTCCTGGAGACCGACGATTTCGACTTCTTCGCCGACCTTGATCATGCCGCGCTCGACACGACCGGTGGCGACGGTGCCGCGGCCGGTGATCGTGAAGACGTCTTCGACGGGCATCAGGAAGGGCTTGTCCTTGGGACGGGCAGGGGTGGGGATGAAGGAGTCGACGGCGGCCATGAGTTCGGTGATGCACGCGTACTCAGGAGCGTTCGGATCCTTGCTGGTGGATTCGAGGGCGAGCAGAGCGGAACCCTTGATGAAGGGTGTGTCGTCGCCGGGGAATTCGTAGAAGTTGAGCAGGTCGCGCACTTCCATCTCGGTCAGTTCGACGAGCTCGGGGTCCGCGAGGTCGACCTTGTTCAGGAAGACGACGATGTAGGGAACGCCGACCTGACGGGCGAGCAGGATGTGCTCGCGGGTCTGGGGCATCGGGCCGTCGGCTGCGGACACGACCAGGATCGCGCCGTCCATCTGGGCGGCACCGGTGATCATGTTCTTGATGTAGTCGGCGTGGCCGGGGCAGTCGACGTGGGCGTAGTGGCGGTTCTTGGTATGATACTCGACGTGTGCGGTCGAGATCGTGATACCACGGGCCTTCTCTTCCGGCGTCTTGTCGATCTGGTCGTACGCGGTGTAGTTGGCCTGACCCTGGAAGGCGAGCACCTTGGTGATCGCGGCCGTCAGGGAGGTCTTGCCGTGATCGACGTGGCCGATCGTGCCGATGTTCATATGGGGCATGTTTCTCTCGAATTTGGACTTGCCCATGGGATTCATCCTCCTTTGTCAGCGATTCGCTGCGTCTATCTGGTCCGGTTTTCAGCCGTAGGTACTATTCTACTTGCATCGAGACCGGAATTCAACCGTTCCGTGGTTCCGTCACTTCTTCATGACCTCTTCCATGACGTTCTTCGGGACTTCCTCGAAATGGCTCACCTGCATGGTGAAGGTTCCGCGTCCCTGGGTGCGGGAGCGCAGGACGGTGGCATATCCGGACATCTCGGAGAGGGGGACCTTCGAAGTGATCGCCTGCGCGCCGCTCCGGGCCTCCATTCCTTCGATCCGCCCGCGGCGGGAACTGAGATCGCCGATGACGTCGCCCATGTAGTCTTCGGGGACGAGCACGTCGACGCGCATGATCGGCTCGAGCAGCACGGGGTCCGCCTTGCGGCAGCCTTCCTTGAAGCCCATGGAGCCTGCGATCTTGAAGGCCATTTCGTTCGAGTCGACTTCGTGGTAGGAGCCGTCCACGACCGAAACCTTGATGTCGACGACCGGGTAGCCGGCCAGGACGCCGTTGTTCATGGCTTCCTGGATTCCTGCGTCGATCGGGGCGATGTACTCCTTCGGGATGGAGCCACCGACGGTCTTGTTGACGAACTCGTACCCGCTGCCGCGCTCGCCCGGTTCCAGCTCGAGCCAGCAGTGGCCGTACTGGCCACGGCCGCCGGACTGGCGGACGAACTTGCCTTCGGAACGGACGGCCTTCCGGATGGTCTCCTTGTAGGCGACCTGAGGCGGGCCGACGTTGGCTTCCACCTTGAACTCACGGAACATGCGGTCGACGATGATCTCCAGATGCAACTCGCCCATTCCGGCGATGATGGTCTGGCCCGTCTCCTGGTTCGTGAAGGTCTTGAAGGTGGGGTCCTCTTCGGCGAGCTTCTGGAGGGCGACGCCCATCTTGTCCTGGCTGGCCTTGGACTTGGGTTCGATGGCCACGGAGATGACGGGTTCGGGGAACTCCATCGATTCGAGGATCACCGGGTAGTCGTCGTCGCACAGCGTATCGCCCGTGGTCGTGTCCTTGAGGCCCACGGCCGCGGCGATGTCGCCCGAGTAGACCATGTCGATCTCGGAGCGGTGGTTCGCGTGCATCTGCAGGATCCGCCCGATGCGTTCCCTCTTCTTCTTGGTGGAGTTGTAGACGTAGGATCCCGCCTCCAGCTTGCCGGAGTAGACCCGGAAGAAGCAGAGCTTCCCGACGAAGGGATCCGAGAGGATCTTGAAGGCCAGCGCGGCGAAGGGATTCTCGTCCCCGGCCGGTCTGACTTCCTCTTCGTCCGTGTCCGGATTCACGCCGTTGATGGCGGGAACGTCCAGCGGAGAGGGCATGTAGTCGACGACGCCGTCGAGCATGAGCTGCACGCCCTTGTTCTTGTAGGAGGAGCCGCACATGACGGGAGTCATGCGGCACGCGATGGTGGCGGCGCGGATTCCGGCCTTGAGTTCCTCGACGGAGATCTCCACTCCCTCGAGGTACTTGGTGGTCAGTTCCTCGTCGCTCTCCGCGACGGACTCGATCAGCTTGGCATGCCATTCCTCGCACAGCGCGGCCATATCGTCGGGAATCGGGACCTCATCGACGAGAGTGCCCGCGTCGTCGCGGTAGAGGTAGGCCTTCCGCTCGACGAGGTCGACGATACCCACGAAGGTATCCTCCTTGCCGATCGGGAGCTGGATCGGGACCGCGTTGGTACGCAGCCGGTCCTTCATCATGTCGACGCAGCGGAAGAAGTTGGCGCCCATGATGTCCATCTTGTTGACGTAGGCGAGCCTGGGCACGCCGTAGTGGTCGGCCTGGCGCCAGACGGTCTCCGTCTGGGGCTCGACGCCGCCCTTCGCGCAGAAAAGGGTCACGGCCCCGTCCAGGACGCGCAGCGAGCGCTCCACCTCGACGGTGAAGTCGACGTGGCCGGGGGTGTCGATGATGTTGATCCTCGTCCCCTTCCACTGCGCAGTGGTCGCGGCGGACGTGATCGTGATGCCGCGTTCCTGCTCCTGCACCATGTAGTCCATCGTCGCGGCGCCTTCGTGGACTTCGCCGACCTTGTGGATCCTCCCCGTATAATAGAGGATCCGTTCGGTCGTCGTCGTCTTGCCGGCGTCGATGTGGGCCATGATTCCGATATTGCGCGTTCTGTCCAGCGTGAATTCCCTGGGCATGGACTAGACTCCTTCTTGGGGGACTACCACTTGTAATGCGCGAACGCGCGGTTGGCGTCCGCCATCTTGTGCATGTCTTCCTTCTTCTTGTAAGCGTTTCCGGCATTGTTCGACGCATCCAGGAGTTCGCCCGCGAGGCGTTCCTTCATGGTGCGTTCGCTGCGGTTGCGGGCGAACGATACGATCCAGCGGAGACCGAGAGCCTGCCGTCTTTCCGGACGGACCTCGATCGGCACCTGGTAGTTCGCACCGCCCACGCGGCGAGCCTTGACCTCCAGCATCGGCATCACGTTCTCGAGCGCCTTGTGGAACGTCTCGAGCGGGTCCTGGCCGGACTTCTCCTTGATCATGTCGAAGGCTTCGTAGCAGATCTTCTGGGCAACGCCCTTCTTTCCGTCTTCCATGACGTTGTTGATGAGCTTCGCCACCTTCACGTCATTGTAGATGGGGTCCGGGAGAACGTCCCTCTTGGCGACATGGCCTTTTCTAGGCACTTGTCTTCCCTCCTCTCATGATAATGCGGGTTGGGTGGGGATCTCTCCCTCTCCGCCCGATATCACAGGTACTAACGGTTCTACTTGCGGACCGTTCGGTGCCGGCCAGCCGCCTCGTCCGGAAACCCGATGGTTCCCTATGAGCACGGTGTACCGATCACTTCTGTCCAACCTTCCGATTCTACTTCGGCTTGGCCTTGCCGGCCTTGGGCCTCTTCGCGCCGTACTTGGAACGGCTCTGCATGCGACCGGTCACGCCGGCGGTATCTAGAGTACCGCGGACGATATGGTAGCGCACGCCTGGGAGGTCCTTCACTCGGCCGCCTCGGATGAGGACGACGGAATGCTCCTGAAGGTTGTGGCCGACTCCGGGAATATAGGCCGTGACCTCGATCCCGTTGGTGAGACGAACCCTTGCGACCTTGCGGAGGGCGGAATTGGGCTTCTTCGGCGTGGTGGTCTTCACGACTGTGCAGACTCCGCGCTTCTGGGGAGAGGACATGTCCGAAGTCTGCTTCTTCTGCGTGTTGAGAATGAACTGCAGCGCAGGTGCAGAAGACTTGTAGGACTTGTCCGTCCGGCCCGACTTGACCAGCTGGTTGAACGTAGGCATCAATACACCTCCTTTCAAATGTAGTCCCGGTGCGGGTTCACGGGGTTTTCCGCGACGACGCGGGCCCCGGTGGGGCACAGGCAGTTCAGTTTATCACTTTCGATGTGCAATATCAACCGCTACCACGAAGATTCTGAGCGGTTTCGGGCGATGCGTCGTTCCGGGAGACGGAAAGGACCGGCCCGAAGGCCGGTCCTGCAGGGGGACGACTGGCCGCGCCAGGTCCCCGGGGCTCATTCCGTCTTGATCAGCAGGCGGTTCTCCTCGACGACGGGGACCGCGGTGATGTTGCGGTAGCGCATCATGCCGGTGCCGGCGGGGATGAGCTTGCCGATGATGACGTTCTCCTTGAGCCCGAGCAGCGGGTCGACCTTGCCCTTGACCGCGGCGTCGGTGAGGACGCGCGTGGTCTCCTGGAAGGAAGCCGCCGACAGGAAGGAGTCGGTCGCGAGGGAGGCCTTGGTGATGCCGAGCAGGACGCGCTTGCCGGTCGCCGGGAGAAGTCCCTCGGTTTCCGCACGGGTGTTCTGCTCTTCGAAGTCGAACATGTCGACGATGCTGCCCGTCAGCAGTTCGGTATCGCCGGGGTCGTCCACGCGGACCTTGCGCATCATCTGGCGCGTGATGATCTCGACGTGCTTGTCGTTGATGTCGACGCCGTTGTTCTTGTAGACCTTCAGCACCTCCTGGATGATGTAGTGCTGCACGCCGGGGACGCCCTGATGCTTCATGATGTCGTGCGGATTGACCGGACCTTCGGTGATCAGGCCGCCCGCCTCCACGGAGTCGCCGTCCTTGACCAGCAGGGGAGCGCCGTAGGAGATGGGGGTGCGCGTGACGGTTCCGTCTGCGGAGGTCACGACCACGTCGCGACGACGCTTGGTGGTCTCCTCGATCCGGACCGTTCCGGTCGTTTCCGATACGATGGCGAATCCCTTGGGCTTTCTCGCCTCGAAGAGTTCCTCGACGCGCGGGAGACCCTGGGTGATGTCGTCACCGGACGCGATGCCGCCGGTGTGGAAGGTACGCATGGTGAGCTGGGTTCCGGGTTCGCCGATGGACTGGGCGGCCATGATGCCGACCGCCTCGCCGCCGGCGGCGGGTTCGCGGTTGGCGAGGTTGTCGCCGTAGCACTTGGCGCAGATGCCGTAGCGGGCGCGGCAGGTGAGGACCGAACGGATCGCGACGCCCTTCACGCCGGCTGCGGCGATCCTGTCGGCGAGTTCGTCCGTGATGAGCCCGACCCGCAGGTCGTCCTTCATCACCACCACGATGCCCGTGTCTTCCTTGTCGACGTCGCTCGGATCCTTTTGGGGAACGCCCTTCATGATCAGCTCGCCGGTCTCCGGGTGCACGATGTCGCGTGCGGCATAGCGCCCCGCGATGCGCTCGGCGAGGGGGCGGACAAGACGCTGGGCCTTGCCCGTTCCTCCGGCGTACACGTCGTACATCATGGTGAAGTCGGAGGTGCCGCAGTCGGTCTTGCGGATGATGACGTCCTGGGCCACGTCGACGAGACGACGGGTCAGGTAGCCGGAGTCGGCCGTCTTGAGTGCCGTGTCGGACAGGGCCTTGCGGGCGCCGTGCGAGGAGATGAAGAACTCGAGCACGTTCATGCCTTCGCGGAGGTTGGACTTGATCGGGATCTCGATCGTGCGGCCCGACGTGTCGGTCATGTTGCCGCGCATGCCGGCGAGCTGCTTGATCTGGTTGATGTTGCCTCGGGCGCCGGACTCGGACATCATGTTGATCGGGTTGTACTTGCCCAGGCTCTCCTTGAGCTCCTTGGTGATCTTCTCGGTGGTGTCGCGCCAGATGGTGACGACCGCCGTGTATCGGCCTTCGTCGTTCAACAGGCCCTTCTGGTGGAAGCGGTAGATCTGCTCGACCTTGGCTTCGGCCTCGGCGATGTACTTCTTCTTCACTTCCGGGACGATCATGTCGAAGATGCCGATGGAGATGCCGGCCGTGGTGGAGTAGTGGAAGCCCAGCGACTTGATCCGGTCGAGGATCTCGGCCGTGATGGCGGTGCCGTGCTTCTTGATGCAGCGGTCGATGATGCGGGCGAGGTCCTTCTTGCCGACGAGGAAGTCGGCTTCGAGCTTGAGCGCGTTCTCCGGGATCGAGCGGTCGACGAGACCGATGTCCTGGGGGATCGCCTCGTTGAAGAGGAATCGGCCGAGCGTGCTCGTGACCATCCCGGTCAAGGGCTTGCCGTCGACGAGCTTGGTCTCGCGGACGTGGATCACGTCGTGGAGGCCCAGGCCGCCCTGCTCGTGCGCCATCAGCGCTTCGTCGAGCGAGGTGTAGGCGTTGAATTCGCGGGGTTCGGGGGTTTCGTCGCCGGGTTCGCGCTTGACCTGTTCCTTGTCGATGGTCATGTAGTAGATGCCGAGGACCATGTCCTGCGTCGGCACCGTGACGGGCTTGCCGTCCTGGGGCTTGAGCAGGTTGTTGGCGGACAGCATGAGGAAGCGGGCTTCGGACTGCGCTTCGGCGGACAGCGGGACGTGGACGGCCATCTGGTCGCCGTCGAAGTCGGCGTTGTAGGCGGTGCAGACCAGCGGGTGGAGCTTGATGGCGCGGCCCTCGACGAGCACGGGCTCGAAGGCCTGGATGCCCAGGCGGTGGAGCGTCGGCGCGCGGTTGAGCAGCACCGGGTGCTCCTTGATGACCTGGTCGAGGATGTCCCAGACTTCGTTGCGGGCACGGTCGACGTGCTTCTTCGCGGTCTTGATGTTGTGGGCGATGCCGTCGGCGACGACGCGCTTCATGACGAAGGGCTTGAACAGCTCGAGGGCCATCTCCTTGGGGAGACCGCACTGGTGGAGCTTCAGCTCGGGGCCGACCACGATGACGGAACGGCCGGAGTAGTCGACGCGCTTGCCGAGCAGGTTCTGGCGGAAGCGGCCCTGCTTGCCCTTGAGCATGTCGGACAACGACTTGAGGGCGCGGTTGCCGGCACCGGTGACGGGGCGGCCGCGGCGGCCGTTGTCGATCAGGGCGTCGACGGCTTCCTGGAGCATCCGCTTCTCGTTGCGCACGATGATCTCGGGGGCGCCGAGCTGCAACAGCTTGTTCAGGCGGTTGTTGCGGTTGATGACGCGGCGGTAGAGGTCGTTCAGGTCGGACGTCGCGAAGCGGCCGCCGTCGAGCTGGACCATGGGGCGCAGCTCGGGGGGCAGCACGGGCAGGACGTCGAGGATCATCCACTCGGGGCGGTTG
>CAXNDY010000012.1:0-10684 GCA_964201095.1 Saccharofermentanales bacterium | reverse complement strand
GGCTCCATCCGGGTAGAGGCCGGTGTCGAGCGTGAAGGCGAAGCCCTTCGGGGCGGCCGCGAGCACGTCGGCGCCCAGCGCCGCTTCGGTGCGGTCGCGGGTGGGGACGCCCGACCAGAGGAGGGTTTCAGCAAGGGAGGTGCCGCTCAGGTAGGCCTCGACGGAGGCGAACTCGCTTCCGTGGAGGACGTATCCGGACAGGGTCGCGCTACCGGACAACGCTTCGTCCGCTGGCTGATCGAGCGCGCCGCCGCCCCGAGGTACGGAGAAGTCGGCCTCGAGCGCGACGGAGGACCCACCCCGCGCGTCGACCGCGACGAGGGTAATCGTGTGCCGCCCGGTGCCGAGACCGGAACGTTCGAGCGGGAAGGCGAGGGTTGGCCGCCGGGTCGCGGGGGACACTTCGAGGGTCTGCCGGGTGACCCCGTCCACGCGCACTTCGATCGCGGAGACCGGAGTGTCGGCGACGACGAGACGAGCGGTCACGGTGCGGTCGGAGGAAAGCACGTCGTCGGACGAAAGGCCGTCGAGCGCCGCGGACGCCGCGAGCGATGTCGCGGTGAACCAGGCGCCGCCGATGCGACGCCGACTCCCGTTGTCGCCGAAGGCGACCGCCTCGACCCGGTGGAGGCCGCTGTCGAGGGTCGCGGGGTCGATCGTGCAGGCGTAGGCGACGGCCGGGGTGTTCGCGTCGGTCAGTACCGTCGGCGCGTACCGTCCATCGAGGTAGACCTCGACCGCGACGACGTCGCCCGAGGTCGCGGAGGCCTGTCCGGAGACCACGAAGAGTCCCGCGACCGTCCCGTGGTCCTCGAGACCGGTGAAGGTTCCAGTCAATCCGTTCGAAGCCGCCTCCGCGTCGGTCGGCACCTGGGCGGAGACGTCCGTGCCGAGGCGAAGGAAATCCTGCCCGTTCCCCATGAGGAGGAAGAGGCTCAGAAGAACGGCAAGCTTACGATACGAGCGTTTCAATCATGTCCACCTTGAAGGGTCCGTCCCTGAAGGGATGGATTCCACGCCCCGATGGTAACATAATTCACCGGTCGTTGTTTTACAGTCCGTTTGCACTCCGCTTTCCCTCGGGGGTCGCTTCCGCCCAGCGGAGCTACCTCGGATCGACCGCCGGCCTCTCCGGCATGTCGGTGAAGAACGGGATGCGGAACACGAAGGGCGTGTCGAGCAGCGCCGTCGCCCGATAGCCGAGATATTGCCTCCGCCCTTCGTTCTGCGGTGCGAGCAGGTTCAGCATGTACTGGTGCTTGTAGAGCCCCCCCTCGGGCAGGAGGTCGAATTTCTGGAAGTAGGGGGTGTCCTGACCCACCGCGATGTAGGCGGAAGCGATGAACCGCGCGCCGCCACGGACGGAGAGGCTCCGCGACATCCAGGGCAGGAGCAGGGCCCTTTCCTCGTCGGTCAGGACCCGCGCGTCCGGGTCCGCGCCGTAGAGGGCGTACTTCGCGCCGTTGACGCGCTGTCCGTCGGGAATCGAGTCGTCCGGCACGGCGCCGATGTTGTAGAAGTTGAAGACCCCCTCGTAGCCCGGAAGGGTTCCGAGCGCCAGCGGAGAGCCGCCCCGGCCCATCTCCTGGATGACCCGCGTCGCAAGGAAGAAGGGGCTCGCGCCGCTCTCCCGTCCCGCCTCGACGAAGAGCGCGGAGAAGTCGACGGTCGCGCCGTCGGTGTCCACAGCCGGATTCTCCATGAAGCTTCCGGAGAGGATCGCCGCGACGCCTTCCGCGGTGTGGGTGCCTTCGACGAAGGAGAGCTCCTCGAACTGGAAGAGGTCGCGCTCGTAGAGGAAGTTCCTCGGGTCGGCGAAGTGGGCGATCGCCGCATCGGAGGCGGCCTTCCAGTCCTTGCCGTCGTAGACGGGGCTCCCCGTCTCGACATAGGAAGCCGGGACGCTCCCTGCGGGGACCAGGCAGCGGTCGCGGTAGCCTTCTCCCGCGAGGAAGTCGGCGAAGGGCAGGCCGGTGTCGACCGGCACGAAGGACCACATCGGCTTGAGGACATGCAGGCGCCACAGCGCGGAGCGGTAGTCCGCTGGAAAGCCGTCCAGCGTGGCCGAGAAACCGTCCGCCGACGGGGGCCGGAGGATGTCGACGCGGTACTCGTGCACCGAGGTCCGGTCCGCGGAGAAGACCCGCACGCGGAGCACGCTCGCTCCCGCCGGCAGGGAGAACGACGTCCCGGAAGCCAGTGCCGAGGGGGTTCCCTGCTCGTCGAGGAGCGTGGCGTCGACCGACACGAGCGCGCCCTCGCGGGTTCGAAGCGAGAGGTCGAGGAGGCTGGTGCCGGGGTCCACGGCGAGACCGTACTCCGGCGTCTCGGCGTCGAAGTCCGGCCAGAGACGCGCCGGGGAGCCGTCCGCGAAGGCGAGGGAGAAGTCGTCGAGCCGGCCTTCGAAGCGCAGGGCGTCGACGACGCCGGAGTAGGCGTATCCGTCGACGTCCGCGGTGTGGACGAGATACCAGGTCTCGCCGTCGGCGTCGACCCCGTCCCCGACGATGGAGACGACGTCGCCCTTGGCGAGGGTCCCGGCCGACGCATTCCCGCTTCCAGGCGCCGAGCGCAGCGTCGTGACGTCGCCCCGGGGCAGGATGCGACCGACGTCCGCGTCGAGCGAGACGTGGAAGGTCGTGGCTTCGCCTTCGACGGCCGGGTCCGACTCGCCGGTCCGGGTCGCTTCGACGTAGACGGTCCGCGCCGTTTCCGACGGCACGTAGAGCGAGGCATACCCCTTGCCGGACGCCAGGGTGACGGCCAGCGGTTCCCCCTGCGCGTCGAAGGCGGACAGGGAGACCTCGGAGGAAGCAAAGACGGCGTGGAAGGAGAGCAGGCCCCCCTCGGGCTCGATGCGGTAGAAGACGTGCCGGCCGGAGCCGTCGGATCCACCCGATCCGTCGGACACGTCGGATTCGTCGAAGCCGGCCGGAACCGTGTCTCCACTCGCCAGGCCATGGAGGACCGGCACGACGTAGGTCCCTCCGTCGATGCGCAGGGCGCGGCCGTCCGCGCGGCGGGCGAGCACCACGACCTCGTGGGTCCCCGGTGCCGCCGCGGAGGCGTCCCAGTCGATCCCGTAGAAGGAGTCGCCGGTCCGCGAGCCGTCGATGCCGGACGTCGCGAGGATCTGGTTGGTCATCGCCCCGTCCAGCAGGAAGTCGACGCGGCCGGCCCGGCCGTCGAGGTCGACGGTGCCCTGTGCGCCCTTGTGCCCGAAGGCGAAGCCACCGCTGGCAGGTAGCCGCCGGATCACGTCCGCGAGTATGGGTGCGGGCGGCGTGCCGTCTCCCGCAGCCGCGGCGAGGACGTCCGCAGGCAACGAGCCGACCGCGATGCCGAGCGACGCGCCCAGAGCGCCGACTTCAGGGAGCCTTAGGAATTCCGACAGGAAGGTCAGTCGATTGCCCGCACCCTGGAGGGCCAGCGCCGCATCGGACGACTCCACTTCGCTCGGGGAGCGGTCCAGCACCGCGCCGTAGACCGCGGCGATGAAGGCCGCGTCCTCCTCGCCGGCCAGGAGGTAGCGGGTGCCGGTGAAACTGCGGAGCAGGAGGTCGGACAGGGCGAGTTCACCCCGCTCGAGCGCGCCCGTCCAGACGGCGAGCCCGGCGGCGGTCGCGGACCCGTCGGCGCCGGTCTCAGGATCGGTCGGGACGCCGCTCGCGAGCATCGTGCGGAAGACCAGCGCACGGACGCCTGCGCGGTCGACGGGACCCGTAGCGGCCGCGACCGGCGCGGCGGGCGCCCAGGCGAGGCAGGCGACGGACAGGTTCACGCCCGCGATGGCCACGGAGAGGCACGCGACGGCCACAGCAAGGCGAGCCGTCGCCGCACGGACGCGGGAGACTCGGGGGGCTCGGGAGACGGGTCGGGGATGAACCGCTGAAGTGCGCGTGGCCTACCCTTCCTTCTCGTCGTCGGGGGGAATCTCGGTGCCGTGGTCCGGCACGACCTCCATGTTGTCGTTCAGGTCGGCTTCCGCGATGTCGGGGGGCGGGGCGCCGGGGCCGGCCGGAACGGCGATCGGGTTGTCGAAGTCGATGTAGCCCTTGGGCGTGACGCGGTAGCGGATGCCCCGCCAGGAGACGGTCGGTCGGGCGAACGTTCCGTAGAAGAGGGCGCAGATCGCGAGCACGTCGAAGTAGAGGCCGTTCAGCAGGTCGTACCAGACGAGGTCGTTCTTGGTGACGAGGCGCATGACGTTGCCGTGGACGATGCGCAGGAAGAAGCAGGCGGCGACGATGAGCATCAGGTCGGGACGCGCGCCGAGGAGCAGCGCCGCGACGAGAAGCCACCAGTACCAGCCGATCACGAGGAGGAAGAAGGGCATGTCGGTGGCGAGGTGCGCCCGGATGCCGACGGCGATGCGCTTCGCGTAGTTGAAGGTCTTCTCGCGGGCGATCTGCTTGACGTGGCAATCGAGGTAGGGGCCGACGACCAGCTTGTACTTCCGCTTGTAGAGCTCGTTGCCGATGTGCATGTCCTCGAGCAGCGAGGCGCCGAAGGCCTCCAGCCCGCCGACCTCCTCGAGCGTCGCACGGCGCATGGAGAAGGCGGCGCCGGTCATGCCGACGTCGATGCCCAGCCAGCAGAAGAACGCCCAGTACAGGTCGGTCTCGTGGTTCTGCACGCAGGTGAAGGAGCGTGTCCAGAAGTCGCGGCCGCCGAAGTTGATCTGGCCGCAGGTGACGATGCCCACCTTCGGATCGGCCAGCGGGCCGGCGAGTTTGCGGAGGAAGTCGCGTCGGACGCGCAGGTCGCTGTCGTTGAAGACGAGCAGGTCGTAGGCTGCGACGCGGACGGCGTGGACCATGTTCGAGCTCTTTCCGTTCATCTTCGGAAGCACCGGGTTGACGAGGATGCGCGCCCGCACGCGCCCCTCGGAGCCGATGCCGCGGCTCGCGAGGAAGGCCTTCACGACCGGGATGGCCTCGTCGTCCTCGTCCTGGAAGCTGAAGATATGCTCGATGGTGCCGTCGAAGTCCTGTCGGACCCAGGAGGAGATGCTGCGGCGGAGCTTGTAGTCCAGGTCCTTGATCGGGTGGATCCAGGTCAGGGCGAGGGTCTCCTCGGCGGGAAGCCGCTTCGCGGGGCGCTCCGACCACAGGCGGTGGTGCTGGACCCAGCCGAACTGGAAGGTCCAGAAGCCCACCATCAGGATCGCGATGCCGAGAAATACCCAGAAGATCCAGTCCATGGTGCGTCCTCCTTACGGTTGGGTCAGCGATTCGAGTTCATCCAGGTTCAGGGAGAAGGCCGGGACGAATTCCTTCAGGAAGCAGTCGACCTCCGGCATCGCGATGGATTCGATGCTGGCGAGGATGGTCTTCGCCGCGGTTCGGAACTCGGTGTTGCCGGCCCGCTCCTCCTCGATGCACTTCGTGTAGGCGCACAGGCGGTCGGCGGCCTTCACGAGCGCCGCGGCCTCCGCCGTCGCGGCGTCCGACCGGTCGGGCGCGAGCAGGGCCGCGTAGGTCGGACGCAGGTCGTCGGGCAGCATGGCGACGAGCTTGGCGGTCGCCACCCCCTCGACGGCCTTGTAGGCCGACTTGATGGCCGGGTTGAAGTACTTGATCGGGGTCGGCAGGTCGCCGACCAGGATCTCCGGAGCGTCATGGAAGAGGGCCATCGTCGCCACGCGGTCTGGATCCACCGCCACGCGGGGGGAACCGTCGGCGGCCGTCGGGAAGCGCTCGCGGCGCAGGACGGCCAGGGCGTGCGCGGTGACGGCGACCTGGAGGCTGTGTTCCTGCAGGTTCTCGCCCTGGGTGTTGCGCATCAGCGCCCAGCGGCGGATGTAGCGCATGCGCTGCATCATGGCGAAGAACGGGCTCTTCGAGGGCTTCATGGGCTTCATGTCCTTCACGCTTCTCCTCCCCTCCCGTTAGAACCAGTAGATCTCTTCGTAGCACTTCGACGCGAAGGAATCGGTCATGCCGGCGATGTAGTCGGCGACGCGCTGGGCGGGCGGGGATCCAGAGCCTCCGCGCCGCTCGCGCAGGAACGTGTCGAACCCGCGCAGGACGCGGCTTCCGGCGTCCACGGGGCGCTCGGGGTCCTGCGCCACCGGCAGCAGCGCCTCGAACAGCCCGTCGACGATGTTGTCCGCGGTCTTCTCGTAGCGCTTGATCTTCTCCGACTTGTAGATGCGGTCGAGATTGTCGTGGAGCAGGGCTTCCAGGGCTTCGCCCACTTCGGCGCCGAGGGCGATCTCGTCCCGGTCGAGGCTGTTGCGGATGATGTCGGTGACGAGCGTGTCGATGATCTCCCCGTTCGACCGGCCCAGCGTCGAGGTGATCTCCTTCGGGATATCCTCGGAGGCCATGATCCCGGCGCGCACGGCGTCCTCGATGTCGCGGCCGACATAGGCGATCCGGTCGGAGATGCGCACGACGCAGGCCTCGAGTGTTCCGGGCATGCCCCGCTGGGCGCGCGGTCCGTGCAGATCGGCCTCGGTCTTGGCGCGGTCGGGGCGCAGGCGGTTTTCGGAATAGGTCTCGCCGCAGTGGCTCACGATGCCGTCCCGCACTTCGAAGGTCAGGTTGAGTCCGACCCGGCCTTCGTCGCCCTCGTCCTCTGAACCCGAGCCCGAGCCCGAGCCCGAGTCCGAGCCCGAACCGGTCGCGGCGCCCGACGGGCCCGACAGCCGATCCACGACGCGCAGGCTGTGCGCTTCGTGCTCGAAGAACAGGGTCGGGTCGACCTTCTGGAGGAGCGTGTTCAGCCGGCGTTCGCCGCTGTGCCCGAAGGGGGCGTGTCCGAGGTCGTGTCCGAGGGAGATCGCGTGCACGAGCTCCGGGTTCAGGTCGAGCGAGCGGGCGATCGTGTTCGCGATGTAGCCGACGTGGAGGACATGCTCCATGCGGGTGCAGATGTGGTCGTTCTGTGGGTTGAAGAAGACCTGGGTCTTGTGACGCAGGCGCCGGAAGTCGAGCGAATAGAGGATGCGGCCGGAATCGCGCTCGAAGTCGGAGCGCACGTCGCACTTCGTCTCGGGCGTCAGGCGCCCGCGGGAGAGGGTGCTGCGGGCGGCGAGCGGAGACAGGGCTTTCTCCTGGGCTTCGCGGATCTCTCTGGGAAGCATCGGTCCTCCTCCTTCCTTCACCGCGCCGTGCGGCCGATCAGGAATCCGAGCGGCGCCGGACGGACATCGATGGCGCCGGAGGGACAGACCTCCTGACAGCAGAAGCAGCGGATGCACTGGGTGTAGTCGTAGTCCGGCACGCTGCGGCGCACCTCGGCCTCGAGGGCCTTGGGCTCGAGCGGGCAGGCTTCGACGCAGATGCCGCACTTGGTGCAGCGGTGCGGGTCGATGGTGGGCCGGTTGAGCACGAGCCGTCGGAGCCCGCGACCGCCGAGCCCCCCGACGATGTGGTTGACCGTGGAATGCGCCGCGTCGGCCAGCTTGAAGTCCGGAATCCGGAGGCGCGCGACGACCTGGGAGGCGGGAGCGGTCCAGGGGGCGGCAGCGCGGTCGGCCGGGTCGTCGAAGTAGACCGCCTCGATGCGGTCCAGGTCGCTCTCGCCGAGTCCGCACTTCCCGCCGATGCGCGTCGTGGGGACCTGTTCGGGAGACAGTCCGGCGACCGCCGCGGCGACCGCGTCGAGGGCCACGGGGTCGGACGAGGCGAACAGCAGGCCGATGGCGCGCGGCGTGCCGTTGCGCGGTCCGTTGCCCTCCATGCCGACGACGGCGTCCATGACGCACAGGCGGGGGCGGAGGAACCGGGCGAGGTCGACGCACATGGCGGAGAACAGTTCGGCGTTGGGGAAGCGGACGTGTTCCTTCGATTTGAAGGTCCCCGGGACGCAGCCGAACAGGTTCTTGACGGCGCCGGTGAAGGAGGCGAGCGCGTGGGTCTTGAACTTGGGCAGGTCGACGATCCCGTCCGCCTCGAGCACGCTTCGTGCGATCCGGAAACGGGTCAGGGCAAGTCCTTCGGGGAAGGAGACCTCCTCGCCCGCGTCGAAGTCGGCCAGGGGGATGCCGAGCCTGTCGGCGACGGCGCCCACACCGCTGACCCGTGCGACGCGTGCCGGCGACTCGATGCCGGGGGAGTCGCCGTAGGACAGCACGGCTCCCTTCGCCGCGAGGGCGAGGGCGACGGCGCGGAAGACCGCGGGGTGCGTGGTGGCGGCGCGCTCGGGGGGAGCGGCGGAGAGGAAGTTGGGTTTGAGGAGGAGGCGCTCGCCCGGCAAGACCCGAATTTCACCGGACAACGAAGCGAAGAGCGCCGAAACGGCGGCCTCCACCTTTTCGTCCGAGTAGTCGGGGCAGGCGGCGATCGCGACGCGGGTCATGGATTGCCCTCCTGGAATGCTTTGTCCGTCAAATTATATCACAGGAATCCGGACGGGTCATGGGCGCTTCCACGCCCGGTGGAGCCCGGTCAGGAAGACGGTCAGGAGGGCGGCGGTCACCACGGCTTCGGGGATCATGTAGGAGCCGTTGTAGACGAGCGAATAGAGCCAGACGTTCTGCCCTTCCGGCGCGTAGAGGGCGAAGAACACGACGCCGGACAGCACGTGGCAGAGCGTGCGGGCCGCCATGGCGAGCAGCGTGCCCAGGACCGGCGCGAAGAGCGGCAGGCGGGCGACCCGGCGCAGCAGTTCGGGGCTTTCCGCGCGCTTCGCGGCCGGAAGGGCGAAGACACCGGCCAGACCGAGCGCCGCGAAGGCCAGCGGGTAGTCGAGCAGGACCTGGACGGGGTGGACGAGGAAGGCGCCCGGGAGCAGGAGCTGGATGCCGCCGAAGACGGTGCCGGCCAGGACGCCCCAGCGGACGCCGAAGGCGAGGGCGAAGAAGACCAGCGGAAGCATGGAGGCGGCGGTGACCGTCCCGCCCTGGGGCATCTTCCACACGACGATCAGGGACAGCACGGCCGACAGGGCCACGGCCATGCCTCCGTAGGCGAGGGCGCGCGTGGACTCCCGCTGCTGCTGGACGGAGCGGATGGGGGGGGTCGGGTTCTTCATGGCGAACTTCCTTTCCCAGGCGTCCGGCTCGAGGGTCCGACGGATGGGAGAGCAGGTCGTCACGAACTGACGGTGCATCGTCCCTCCGCCGGAATTACCCGGATCAGGTTCCAGGGTCGGTGCCCTCGGAGCACCCTCTCAGCCGGCCTCGCGCCAGCTCCCCTCGTGTCGTGGCCATTCTACACGGCCGAAGCGGCCGGAACAAGCCTAGTACTTGTCGGTCTTCTGGATCGCGGCCTGCTGCGCGAGCGTCGCCGCCCGGGTCGGAAGGACCAGCGTACCCGCCGCCTCGCGCTCGGCCGCTTCCTTCAGGATCCCTTCGGTCGAGGAGGTCCCGATGCGGGTCGCGCCTACGGAAATCGCGGCCAGGGCGGCCGACAGGTCGCGCACGCCGCCGGACGCCTTGACGCCGAGGGCGGGGCCGCTCTCGCGCCGCATCAGGACGAGGTCGGGGATCGTGGCGCCTCCTCCGGCGAATCCAGTCGAGGTCTTGACGAAATCCGCTCCGGCGCGGGTCGCGAGCTTGCAGGCGGTCGTCTTGCGCTCGTCGTCCAGGTAGGACGTCTCGAAGATGACCTTCAGGATGCCGCCGCCCCGGTGCGCCTCATCGGCGACCGCGCGGATGTCTGCCTCGACGTAGGCGTCGTCGCGGGAAAGAAGCCGGCCGATGTTGAGGACCATGTCGACCTCGCGGGCGCCGTCGACGAAGGCCTGACGCGTCTCGGCCGTCTTGGCCGCGGTCGACGTGGTTCCGTGTGGGAAGCCGATCACAGTGGAGACCAGCGTACGGCTTCCGGCGAGGGCTTCGGCCGCGACGGGCACGTCCGAGGGGCGGACGCAGACCGACATGATCTCGAGGCGTCGGGCCATGGCGCAGGCCTTCCGTACGTCGGACAGCGTCGCGTCCGGCTTCAGTACGGCGTGGTCGATGGTTCTGGCGATGTCGCTGGGGGTGATCGTCTTCATGGGATCCCTTCCATCTCTTCGTGGCGGTCCGGGTCAGTTCTCCCGGACCAGATTCGCCTGCTTGGCCATGAGCCTCTTCGCTCCGACGTCGTCGAACTCGATCACGAGGATCGCGTCCCCGGCGACCGGTTCCTTGTCCGACACACGGCCCGGTCCGAACCGGGCGTGGACGACGCGGTCGCCCTTCGCGATGTCGTCCGCGCCGAGCACACTGGCCGCGGAGCCGGCCGGGGATGTCCCGGTCGCGGAGCCCTTGGTGAAGCGCGGAGGTGTGAAGGTGCGGATCACGGGGACCTGGAAGGCCGAACCCGTGCCGGTGAGCTCGGGCGGCCGACCGGGACGCTCCGCACGGGCGCGGGCGGCGTTGGCCGTCTTCTCCAGTAGGAAGCTCCGGGTGCGGACCGCGGTGTCGACCAGCAGCAGGAGGTCCTCGGGGATCTCCTTCACGAAGCGCGACGGCATGTAGCTGCGGGTCTGGCCGAAGACGAGGCGCGTCTTCGCGGCGCTGAGGTACAGCGTGTCGCGCGCCCGGGTGATGGCGACGTACATGAGGCGGCGCTCCTCCTCGATCTCGGCATCGCTCTCCATGGAACGGAATCCCGGGAAGAGTCCCTCCTCGGCCCCGACCAGGAATACGGTGCGGAACTCGAGGCCCTTGGCGCTGTGGACGGTCATCAACCGGACGAAGTCCTTGGTGTCGTCCATCGCATCCGTGTCGGAGTACAGGGCGACCTGC
>CAXNDY010000011.1:0-10720 GCA_964201095.1 Saccharofermentanales bacterium | reverse complement strand
TCCACGGAGATGCGGTAGTCCGACCGCATGAATCCGGGACATCCCGAAGCATGGCGGGGGTTGGTCTCGCGGTACTCGACGCGCCGCCGGTGCAGATAGGTGTTGACGCTTTCGGCGAACTCGGCGCTGCCGCGCAGCGGGATGATGCCGACCGGCCCGACGGGCTGCATCGCGTTGTCGCCGTATTGGTTGTAGAGGTAGTAGTTGGACTCGTTTCTGGGTGAAGTGGACATCAAAGCACCCCCTGGGTTATCGTATCCTCATCAAGGCAAGAGTGCCTTCAGTTATATCAAGCGAGATTTGCGTCCGATTGTCAACAGGAAGGCAGGAACATTTCGTGGATTTTCGAAGGACCCGGCTCCATTCGGTCTCCGGCGACCTCGCCGGCCTGCCCCCTCCGGAGCGACCCGAGATCGTCGTGGTCGGCCGCTCGAACGTGGGCAAGTCCTCGCTCGTCAACGCTCTGGGCGACAACCGGACGCTGGCGCGGATCAGCTCCTTGCCCGGAAAGACGCGTCTGGTCATCATCTTCGACGTCGATGGCGTCCTGTTCCTCGTCGACCTCCCCGGCTACGGATACGCGAAGGTCGCCAAGGACAAGAAGAAGGACTTCTCCAGGCTCGTGGAAGGGTATCTGCATTCGACGCGCGACCTGCGGATGGCGATCCACATCGTCGACATCCGGCACGAACCCTCTCCGGAAGACCAGCTCATGCGCGGCTGGCTCCTCTCCCGCGGCATCCGGACGATCACCGTCCTGACCAAGGCGGACAAGCTGACCCGGATGCAGGTGCTGGAGCGGCATGCCGCCATCCGCGCCTCCTTCGCGCTGGGCGAGGAGGATCGTACCCTCGTCTTTTCCGCCGAGAACCGGACGGGGGTGGAGGAGCTTCGGGCAATCCTCGAAAAGGAAGTCGGTCTGCCCCATATTTAGCGGAAAGCGCCCCTTCCGTCGCTTTTTTCGCGTTCCATCGCCGGACATCTCCTTTAGCAT
This sequence comes from Saccharofermentanales bacterium, assembly GCA_964201095.1. Classification (GTDB taxonomy): domain Bacteria; phylum Bacillota; class Clostridia; order Saccharofermentanales; family UBA5734; genus CAILLO01. Next base: position 9,726 of record CAXNDY010000011.1, on the reverse strand, counting down.
GGAAATGCGGAAGGAGGGGTTCCCATGCCGCTGCTGGATCGGCTCCTGTGCGAGGCGCGTCGACGTCCTCTGGTTCCCGTGGCCATCGGTCTCTTCCTCGGGATCCTCGCCGTCTTCCGCGTGGGGGCATGGCTGCTCGCACCCGTCGTCTTCGCCGTCGCCGCCGCTGCGGTGGCCGCGGCTCTCCGCCACGTCCGGAAGGACGTGGGCCTGCCGGTGCTTCTCTGCCTCGTTTCCCTCGCCGTCGGAGGCGTCCGCTGCCTTGTCGCGACCGAACCTGGCCGAAGAGCGGCGGATGCGCTCGATGGCACGTCCGGTCTGCTGGTGGGTATCTGCATCGAAAACGAGACCGACACGTCGGGCGCCGCGCCCTACAGCCGCTCCCTGATCTCGATGCCCGGCGTCGGACGCATCCGCCTCTCCCGGGCGGGGAACGGCATCCCCTATGGGAAAAGGGTCGAGATTCCCGTCGTCTTCCGGAAACCAGAGACCCAGCGGAACCCGGGAGGCTACGATGAACGACTGCGTCTCGCCCAGGACGGCATCTTCCTCAAGGCCACGACGACGGGCCCCGACCGCATCGTGGATGGGTCGACCCACGCGGATCCGTTCGTCCTGGCCGGCGCCGCCGTCCGCGAAAGCCTCTCGGGGATCTACCGGCAGGTGCTTCCCGCACGAGAGGCATCGCTCATGGCCGGCATGCTGCTCGGGGACGTATCCGGCATGGATCCGCAGGACGAAGCCGACTTCCGCCTGGCCGGCCTGTCCCACCTGACGGCCGTCTCCGGTTCCAACGTCGCGTTCATCCTCGCGCCGGCCGCCTTCCTCGCCGCGCGCGGGCGGATGACCCGTCGCGTCAGGGCCGCCGCGTTGAGCCTGTATCTCGGCTTCTTCGGATACGTGACGGGTTGGGAGTCCTCCGTGACGCGCGCCATCCTCATGGCCGCGGTCGTCCTGCTGGGCAGCGTGCTGCTGCGGAAGGCGGACGCCCTGAGCGCGTTGGCCGCGGCCTGCATCGCGATGATGCTGGTGGATCCGCTGACGGCGTTCGACAACGGATTCCGCCTGTCGGCTCTGGCGACCCTCGGACTGGTCGGACTGTCGAAACCGATCGGCCAGGGGCTGGCCTCCTGGATCCCCTTTCAAGGAGAATACCGAGGGAAGGGCATCGTGACGGGAACCGTCGAACTTCTCGCGGTCACGCTGGCCGCGCAGGCCGCCGTCCTGCCGGTCTCGATCCCCATGTCCGGAACCCTCTCCGCCATCGGACTGCTGTCCAACCTGCCGGTGGTTCCCCTCGCGGGGATCATCACGCTCTACGGCGGCGCGACGGCTCTGGCCGGCCAAGCCGTCTCCTTCGTCGCAGGCCCGGCGGCATTGTCTTCGGATCTGGTGCATCTCATCGTGGCCCCTCTCCGCGGACTGCTCCGATTCACGCTCGATGTGGCCGTCTGGGCCGCGGACGTCGAGTTCCTCCGGTTTCCGGTCGCGGTGACGACCATGGGCCTATTTCTGCCGTCGATCTCCCTCGCTCTGCTTTCGGCCGGAATCCCGAGAAAGGAGGTCCGAAGACCTTTGCTCCGCACATCCGCCGTGCTGGCGGCCGCCGCGTCCGTCGTCGTCCTCGCGACGCCCTGGTTCGCTCCGGATGTCACCGTCGTCTTCGCCGACGTCGGCCAGGGCGACCTGACCCTGATCGTCACCCGGGATGGAACCTGCGCCGTCATCGACGGAGGGCCCGGTGCGGAGGACGGAACCGGCGAAGGTCCTTCCGCGCTGAAGGGTCTTCTCGACGCCTACGCCGTCGACCGGGTCGACCTGGCCTTCGTGACCCACGGACATGCGGACCATGCGGGAGGTGTCCTCTGGATGCTGCGCAACGCCCGCTGCGGAACCCTGGTCGTCCCGGCTGGAACGAAGGCCTCCGTCGCGTCCGCGGCACCCACCGATGCCTCCGGAGGATTCCTCGGCTCGAAGGAGGGCGTCCAGATGAACGGCATGCTCCTGACCGCCGCGGACGAGGCCGGAATCGTCGTGAAAGAGTCGGGCGCGAATGATAGAATGGAACTCGGCCGCGATGTGACGATCACGGTGCTCCACCCTCCTGCGGAATCAGGACTCCCGGACGCGGATGCGTCCACGGATGCCAACGCGGTTTCCCTGGTCCTCGAGGTCGAGTGCCGTGGATTCACGTTCCTGGTCGGGGGAGATGCCGATGCGGCTACCGAGGACAGCCTCGTCGCGGAAGCCCGGACCCCTACGGTCGACCTGCTCCGCGTCTCGCACCACGGGTCCGCCTACTCGACCTCGGCGGATTTCCTCGAAGCGCTGGCTCCGAAGTTCGCCGTGGTCAGCGTGGGACCCAATCTCTATGGACATCCGTCTCCGAAGACGCTCGAGCGCCTGTCGCAGGCGGGATGCGCCATCCTCCGGACGGACGAGGGCGGCGCGTGGATCGTGAGGGTCCGCGACGGCACCGCGAAGATACAGGAATGGATCGGAAAGGGATAGGCAAGGATGGCGAATCGACCTGCAAGAACTCCGGGGAATCCCCTCGACCTCATCCGGGCCGACCTGAAGGATGGCCCGCTCGGTCGCGTATACCTGTTCTACGGTGAAGAGGAGTATCTGATCCGGGTCTACTCCGCCGCCATCGCCAGGAAGGTGCTTGCACCCGGTGCCGAAGGTCTCGACCGGACCGTCGTCGATGGTGAGGGGAAGCCCTCGAAGGTCGACCTGCGGCGTCTTTCGTCCGAGGTCGGAACCCCTCCGTTCCTCTCGTCCCGAAAGCTCGTCCTCGTGCGCAATTCCGGACTGTTCGCCTCGGACCGCAAGGGCGGCGGCAAGGAGGAGCCCACTCCCGACGATTCCGAGGAGGAGGACGACGAAGATACCTCCACCGGAAAGGAGACCGCGAAGGACCGCACCGAAGCGCTCGTTCGACTGATCGACCAGGTTCCCGACAGCGCGTGTCTCGTCTTCCTCGAGAAGAAGGTGGACCGGCGCATGAAGAAACCGCTGGAGGCCATCGAGCGCTGCGGCCGGATCGTCGAGTTCGCCCTGCAGGAACCGGGTTCCCTCCGCACCTTCGTGACTCGCGAGCTTTCGACTTCCGGCATCGCGATGGAAGCCGAAGCCGTGGATTCGCTGCTCCTGAGATCCGGGAACGCCATGCAGACCATCGTCTCCGAGGTCGAGAAACTGCGTCTCTACTGCACGGGTAGCGGCACCCCGCGCGTCACGATGGCGCTGGTCGAGGAGATCTGCGTCCCGGACCTCACGGGCAAGGTGTTCGACATGACCGACGCCCTCGGGCAGGGGCGGCCCGGCGACGCGCTCTCCATCCTGGACACCCTCGTCTCCCGCAAGGAACCCGTCCAGCTGCTTCTCTTCATGCTGTCGCGCCATGTGCGACAGCTCATCCGCGCCAAGGAGACTCCGGACCGCGACCGGCTTCCCTCGGTGCTGGGTGTGCCGCCCTTCATCGCCGGACGATATGCGGACCAGGCGAGGAACTTCTCGATGGAGGCCCTCGAGGAACTCCATACCCGCTGCTTCGAAGCGGATGCATCCTCCAAGACCGGCAAGATGCCGGACCGCATGGCGCTGGAAGCGGTCCTCGCCTCCGTCCCCGTCCGCGGTTCGACTCCGCGAATTGACGCCCGCCTCCGCACCCCACTATAATATGTCGAACCAACGCACCGGGAGGAACGATCGATGCAGAGAATCGCCATGAAGACGCCGCTGGTCGAGATGGATGGGGATGAGATGACCCGCATCATCTGGCAGCAGATCAAGGATATCCTTCTGGTCCCCTTCGTGGACCTCAGGACGGAGTATTTCGACCTCGGGCTGGAGAATCGCGACGCGACCGACGACCGCGTGACCGTGGAGGCGGCCGAGGCCACGCTGCGACTCGGCGTCGCCGTGAAGTGCGCCACCATCACCCCCAACGCCCAGCGCGTCGAGGAATACCATCTGAAGAAGATGTGGAAGAGCCCGAACGGCACCATCCGCGCCATCCTCGACGGGACCGTCTTCCGCGCTCCCATCGTCGTCGACTGCATCAAGCCCTTCGTCCTGTCCTGGAAGAAGCCCATCACCATCGCCCGACATGCGTACGGCGACGTATACCGCGATGTCGAGACGCTCGTGACCGGACCCGCCGCGGCCGACCTCGTGGTCACGTATCCGGACGGTCGCGTCGACACGGTGCGCATCCACGACTTCGACGGCCCCGGCGTCCTCCTCGGGATGCACAACCTCGACGGTTCCATCCGCAGTTTCGCGCGATCCTGTTTCACCTATGCCCTGTCCGTCCGCGAGAACCTCTGGTTCGCCACGAAGGATACGATCTCCAAGACCTACGACCATCGCTTCAAGGACCTCTTCGAGGAGGTCTTCGAGGAAGATTTCCGGGAACTCTTCCAGGCGGCCGGCATCGAGTACTTCTACACGCTCATCGACGACGTGGTCGCCCGCATCATGCGGTGCGATGGAGGGCTGATCTGGGCGTGCAAGAACTACGACGGGGACGTGATGTCCGACATGGTCGCCTCCGCCTTCGGAAGCCTCGCCATGATGACCTCGGTCCTCGTCTCCCCGGACGGGAAGTACGAATACGAGGCCGCCCACGGCACCGTCACGCGCCACTACTACAAGCACCTGAGGGGGGAAAGGACGTCGACGAACCCCATGGCCACCCTCTTCGCCTGGTCCGGGGCGCTGCGCAAGCGGGCCGAACTGGACGGGCTTCCCGAACTGTCCGATTTCTCGGACCGTCTCGAACGGGCCGCCCTGGAAACCATCTCCGCCGGAACCGTCACGGGAGACCTGGCCCCGCTGTGCGAACTCCCGACCGTGACCGTCCTGGACACGAAGGGCTTCCTGGACGCCATCGCCGCGCGGCTCGCCGCACCTTTGCCCCGCTGATTCCACAAGAAGATAGGAGGACCCGAAGATGACCTATCATGAAGAATGGCAGAAGAGGACCGACGAGAATGCCGACGCGAACACCCGCGAGGCGTTCATCAAGCATTACTACGCGGAGGAACAGGAAGCCTACGACCGCATCCTGTCCGCCTTCCCGGAAAAGCTCTCCGGCACGGCGAAGGAACTCATGGACCGACTCGGATTCACCGACCCGGTCGTCTTCGCCGGCTTCGTGGATGGAATCAACCCCAGCCTCGCCACTGGCGTCGACCTCGAGACCCTGGACGACGCATCTCAGGTCGCCTTCGACATCGACTACGAGTCGCTGTTCTGGAACATGCATGAGGCGAAGGCGGACTGGCTGTACGACCTGGAGTCGTGGGACGGCGTCCTGACCGAGGAACGGCGCGACGACATCGTCAAGCGCTACCGCGTATCGAAGATGGCCGTGAGCAGCAAGGTGGGACGGAACGACCCCTGCCCCTGCGGCAGCGGGCGCAAGTACAAGGTCTGCTGCGGAAGATCCTGAGAAGAGGGACAAAGGGAGGCATCCATGGCGAGGGATCTGGTTCGGATCAAGGAACTGCATCGGAACCCGACGGCTTTCGAAGGTCGTTCGATCCGCATCGGCGGCTGGGTCCGGACCGTCCGGGACCAGAAACGCTTCGGTTTCATCGAGCTCAACGACGGCACGTTCTTCAAGAGTCTCCAGGTCGTCTTCGAGGAGGGTGGGGTCGAGGACTACGCGGCGGCCGCCTCTCTCGGCACCGGCGCCGCGATCGTCGTCACGGGACGTCTCGTGCCGACGCCGGAAGCCCGTCAGCCCTTCGAACTCAAGGCCGAGCGCATCGAGATCGAAGGCGCCTGTCCTGCGGACTACCCGCTGCAGCCCAAGCGCCACAGCGTCGAATTCCTGCGGACCCTGCCCCACCTGCGCCCCCGCACCAACCTGTTCTCCGCGGTCTTCCGCGTCCGGTCCGTCACCGCGCACGCCATCCACTCCTTCTTCCAGGACCGCGGCTTCGTCTACGTCCATACGCCCATCATCACCACCAGCGATGCCGAGGGCGCCGGCCAGATGTTCAAGGTGACCACGCTCGACGTCGGAAACCCGCCGAGGAAGCAGGACGGCGCGGTCGACTTCGGCGAGGACTTCTTCGGCAAACCCACGCATCTCACCGTCAGCGGGCAGTTGAACGTCGAGAGCCATTGCATGGCCTTCCGCGACGTCTACACCTTCGGGCCGACCTTCCGCGCCGAGAACTCCAACACCGCACGGCACGCCGCCGAATTCTGGATGATCGAGCCGGAGATCGCGTTCGCGGACCTCCAGGACGACATGGCCCTCGCCGAGGAGATGCTGAAGTCCGTGATCCGCACGGTCATGGACGAATGCCCCGAGGAGATGGAGTTCTTCAGCACCTTCGTGGACAAGGGCCTCAAGGAGCGGCTGGAGAACGTCCTCCGGAACGAGTTCGCGACGATCACCTACACGGAGGCCGTGGCGCTGCTGGAGAAGGTCAAGGAGCGCTTCTCGTACCCCGTATCCTGGGGTGCGGACCTGCAGACCGAGCACGAACGGTACCTCACCGAAGAGGTGTTCCGGCGTCCGGTCTTCGTGACGGACTATCCGAAGGGCATCAAGGCCTTCTACATGCGCGTGAACGACGACGGGAAGACCGTCGCCGCCATGGACTGCCTGGTACCGGGGATCGGCGAGATCATCGGCGGAAGCCAGAGGGAAGAACGCGTGGACGTGCTCGAACTCCGGATGCGCGAACTCGGGCTCGACCCGGCCGAGTACGGCTGGTACCTCGACATCCGCCGTTTCGGAGGCACGCGGCATGCCGGTTTCGGACTGGGCTTCGAACGCGTCCTGATGTATCTGACCGGCGTTTCCAATATCCGCGACGTGCAGTCCTTCCCCCGGACGACCGGCTCGGCGGAATTCTAGGGCCATGCCCGACCGGCTTCCCTTCGTCCTCGCGTCCGGATCCCCCCGTCGAAGGGAACTGCTCGCCCGCATCCTCGGCGAACACGGCTTCCACTGGGTGTCGACCGATTTCGACGAGACGGCCGCGGAGCCATGCGGTGAATCGCCCGCTGAACTCGTGCTGCGGCTCGCGGACGGAAAAAGAGACCATTGGACGGCGCATCATGCCCATGGACCCCTTGCGGATTGCCTCGTGCTCGCGGCCGATACGGTCGTGGTCCTGGAGGGTCGGATCCTGGGGAAACCCGTGGATGCGGAGGATGCGGGAAGGATGCTCCGTCTTCTGTCGGGAAGACGGCACGACGTGCTGACGGGAATGTCCCTGGCGTGGATCGACAAGGGTATCCCGAAGGTGGTTCTCCGCCATGTGGAGGACACCGCAGTCGTGTTCGCGCCGCTTCCGGACACGCGGATCGAATGGTACGTCGGAACCGGAGAGCCCATGGACAAGGCCGGCGCCTACGGCATCCAGGGGCACGGCGCGCTTCTGGTCGAACGGATCGAAGGCTGCTACTACAATGTCATGGGTCTGCCCATCCACCGTCTGGTCACCATGCTGGAACAGATCGAGGAAACCACGGGGCTCTCTGGATTCGTCTCCCATCTCTCCCCGTCGCGTACCGGCCGCGAGGACGGCCGGAAGGAGAGCCCGAGCCATGGAACGAATCCATCTGACCACCGCCAGCCTGCCGGAAAGCGAACGTCCCTATGAGAAGCTGGAAGCGGACGGAGCGACCGCCCTGTCGGATGCGGAACTGGTCGCCATCCTCCTCCGCAGCGGCACCCGCGACGAGAACTCCCTGTCCGTAGCCCAGCGCCTGATCCTGGAGCAGGGGAAGGGAAGAGGGGTCGCCTTTCTGGCCGATGCCACCGTGGAGGAACTCCGCGGCATCGCCGGCATTGGACGCGTGAAGGCCCTGGGCCTCAAGGCCGCCGTCGAACTCGGACGTCGGGCGACACGCGGTGGAGGCGCCCGCCCGGGGGATCCGGTCCGCGACCCGGAAACCCTCACGGGAGGCGTGCTCGACGAGATGCGTTTCCTGGAGCGGGAAGAGATCTGGGCATTGCTCATCGATGTCCGGGGACGCCTGATCCGAACGCTCCGCTTCTCCAGCGGAGGAATCGCAGCGGCGGTCCTGCTCCCGCGCGATCTCTTCCGCGACGCCGTCCGCAGCGGCGCCTCGGCGCTCATCCTGGCGCACAACCACCCCAGCGGGGACCCGGAACCGAGCGAGGAGGACATGCACACCACGGGGGTGATCCGGGAGGCAGGCGACCTCATCGGCATCCGCCTCCTCGACCACATCGTGATGGCCGCGGGCGGTAGCGTCTCCATGAAGCGTCGCGGGCTGGTTTGAACGAACCCGTGATATCGGGTATGATGGATGCCGGACGTCGTTCCCACGAGGGAATCCGGGTTGGGAGGATCGATGCGCGGTCTCTTCAGGAATCGTCTGGTCCTGCTCCTCCTGGCGACGATGGCGCTCCTGTCGTTCGTCCTGTTCTCGTCCATTCCCGGCAGTCCTCTCTTCCATGTGACCACGCCGGTCTCGGTTCTCCTCCTCCCGGTCCAGAAGGCCTTCCAGACGTCCTGGAATGCCGTTTCCGGCTTCACCCAATCGGTCTTCGAGACGGAAGCCGTCCGGCGTAGGAACGCGGAGCTTCTCCAGCAGATCGCTACCCTCCAGAACCAGGTCCAGAAGCTCGAAGAGAGCGGACGGCGCTGGGAGGAACTCAAATCCGCCTTCCAGATCAAGGAAGCGTTCTCCGACTATGAGATCGTCGGTTGTCAGGTCATGACCCGGACCGCCGGAACATGGTTCGATTTCTACCGTGTCGACGTCGGCGAGCGGGATGGCATCTCCGTGACCGAGACGAACTCCTACCCCGTGGTCGACCCCGCGATGCATCTGGTCGGTCGGGTCTACTCCTCCGATCTGGTCAGCGCGAAGATCCTGCCGGTCCTCCACCAGGGCAGCGTCGTCGATGGCCGGATCCAGCGTCCGGGTGGGTACCCGGTCCGGGTCCGCGGCGACCTGCTCCTCCGCGACGAAGGACTCTGCCTCGTCGACCAGATTTCCGACGATGCGGTCCTGGAGGTCGGCGACGTGGTGATGACCTCGGGCGACGGAGGTCTCTATCCGGCAGGCATTCCCATCGGCACCATCTCCTCGATCGTCCATGGCCAGAACGACATGGGAAGGACGGCGACGCTCAAGCCCTATGTCGATTTCGATGCGATCTCCTATCTCTTCATCATGAAGGGGAAGGCTTCCTGATGCAGCTTCCGCAGCGCACGCGGATCTTCGTCTTCTATCTCGTCGCGACCGTCTTCCTCGCGTTGGTGCAGGTGTCCCTTCCCGACCGTTCGCTTGGATTCCCCGGGAAGCCGGACCTCATGCTCGTTCTCGTCATCCTGTCCGGATTCTTCTATGGACCTTTCGAGGGTGCTCTGGTCGGCGCCGCGTCCGGATTCCTCCGGGACGCATTCGCAGGCGGCTCCATCGGCGTCGGCATGCTGGTCTGCATGTACGCGGGGATCGTATCCGGCCTGGTCTTCCAGAAGATGTTCCGGAAAGGGTGGCTCGCCGGAGTCCTCCAGGTGGTCCTCGTCTCCACCGTCTTCTACGTCCTCGTCGAAGGGACCGACCTTCTCCTCCAGCCCTATGCAGGCGCTTTTCCGTTCTCCGAATGGGCCCGTGGATTCTTCACCTTGAAGCTGCCCGTTCTCCTCGTCTTCAATGCAGCCTCCCGACGATTCCGGCACATTGCAGATGGTCAGCGAACCGATGTAGCCGGCC